>CAYUGQ010000032.1:0-23647 GCA_964444305.1 uncultured Candidatus Sumerlaeota bacterium | reverse complement strand
GAAATTACTCGAAATACAAGGATTGCAGGTAATTGCCAGCGGCGGAGTCGGCACAGTCGATCACGTCCTCGACCTCGCACGTCTGAATAACCCCAATTTGCTGGGCGTAATCGTGGGCAAGGCGATCTATGATGGCCGCCTCATGTTGGCGGACGCCATCAGGGCTTTGGAACAACTCAACACGTAAGATTTGGGACTGGAAATTGCTCTAGCCTTAACAGTCACTAATCGACAAAACAACAAAGGATAACCCATTATGTCGGAACTGGTTACTGAACTTTCAGATGCAGGTTTTGAAGAGAACATCGTCACCAACCGTGAAACCTACCTGGTAGACTTTTGGGCCCCGTGGTGTGGTCCATGCCGTCTGGTTGCGCCCATCGTGGAAGAGCTCGCCGGAGAATATCAGGATCGCATGAAATTCGCAAAAATCAACGTCGACGATCATCAAACCACTGCCAGCAAATTTGGCGTCATGAACATCCCAACCCTGCTGATTTTCAAAGAAGGCGAACTCATCGAACGCATCACCGGTGCCCTGCCAAAACCCGCCCTCAAACAGGCAATTGATAAGGCCCTGGGCGAATAGTAACAACTGAATATCACAGCTAAGTTTAAACCGGGATCTCTCCGTTAGAGCGGGCGATCCCGGTTTTTATGTTTATAAGCCTCTGGAATTAACTTTCCCGTGAATGGGATGCCAAATTCTCAATTACGCTTTCCAACAGTCGGCGAACCCCGTCGCATTAATAGAAAAATAATATAAGGATACACAGGACACACAAGATGGCGCGTATTCTCGTAAGTGATGCTCTTTCTGAAGAGGGCCTATCCATTCTCCGAAAAGCGGGACTGGAAGTCGATTTCCGCCCGGATATTTCCCAGGAAGAAATCGCACAGATTATTGAGAATTACGAGGGCCTGGTGATCCGAAGCCGCACCACAGTCACCCCGGAAATTCTAAAGAACGCCAAAAACCTCAAAGTCATTGGCCGCGCCGGAGTTGGACTCGATAACGTAGATGTGCCCCTTTCCACCGAAAAGGGCATCATCGTCATGAACACCCCCAACGGAAACACCATTTCCACCGCCGAACACACCATGGCTATGATGACCAGCCTCGCTCGCAGCATCCCTCAGGCCGACCGCGGTATGCATGAAGGCCGCTGGGAAAAGAAAAAATTTATCGGCGTAGAGCTATACAACAAAACCCTCGGCGTTTGCGGCTTTGGCCGCATCGGCAGCGAAGTTGCCCGCCGCGCCCAGGCTTACGGCATGAAGATTCTCGCATATGATCCCTTCATCAACGAAGAAGTCGTAAAGCGCATGGGCGTCACCAAAGCCACCGTAGATGAAATCTGCCAACAGGCAGACTTCATCACCGTGCACTCCCCACTCAACGATCAAACCCGCGGCATCCTCAACAAAGAACGATTCGCCATGATGAAAAAAGGTGTTCGCGTTCTCAATTGCGCCCGCGGCGGTATCGTCGACGAAGCAGCACTCCTTGAAGCCCTTGAAAACGGCACCGTTGCCGGTGCAGCCCTCGACGTATTCGAAGTAGAACCACTTCCCGAAGATCACCCCTTCCGCAAGATGAATAACGTCATCATGACACCCCACCTCGGTGCCGCCACCAGCGAAGCCCAGGAAGGTGTATCCCGCGACGTCGCCGAACAGATCGTCGATCTCTTTGTTGGAAATCTGATCCGCAATGCCATCAACGCCCCATCTGTAGACCCCGCAATTCTCGAACAGGTACAGCCCTTCGTCGACCTCGCACGCCGCATGGGACGCTTCATGTCCCAATACGTCACCAAACCAGCCAAAACCCTGCAGGTTTACTTCAGCGGCAGCGTGCTCGATTTCCCCGTAGCCCCCATCACCAATGCCGCAGTTATTGGATTTCTCGAATCAATGGTTTCCGGCAGCGTTGTAAACTTTGTTAACGCTCTCACCATCGCCAAAGATCGCGGCATCGAAGTCATCGAGCAGACCAGCACAAACCTATACAACTTCGCAAATCTCATAACCCTCGAAATTATCTGTGAAGACGACACAAAACAATACATTGGCGGCAGTCTTTTCACCCGCGACAACCCCCGAATCGTCATGCTCAATGATAAATTCTTCGATGTACTTCCCGTAGGCGAGCTAATCGTCATCGAAAATAAAGACGTCCCCGGCATCATCGGAAACGTCGGCACCGTCCTCGGAAAACACAATATCAACATCGCCCAGATGACCTGGGGACGCACCGCACCAGGCTCCGACGCCATTACAGTAATCAACGTCGATCAATCCGTAACCCCTGAAATGATCGAAGAAGTCGGAAAACTACCGAACATTCTATCGGCACGATTGATCAGAATATAGTATGAACAACCATACCACTTCAAAGAAACCCCTCATCGGTATCAACACCGGTGTACGCGACATTGAAAAACCGGACCAGCCGTTCTTCACTGTACGCACAACCTATACTGACGCAATCCACGCCGCCGGCGGAGTCCCTATTCTCGTACCGGCCGTGGAAGATCCCGAGATCATTGCAGCCCACGCAGACCTGTGTGATGGATTCATCTTCACTGGTGGCCCTGATCTCGACCCCACTCTCTACGGCCAGGAAGTTCACGAAAAGGTCAAAGACTGCATGGTCCACAAGCGCCGGGAAAATTACGACCTCGCGCTGATCAAACAGGTCCTCGCTCGTAAAAAACCTTTCCTGGCCATCTGCCTCGGTTGCCAGGAAGTAAACGTCGTCCTCGGTGGCACCCTCATTCAGGACATCCCCTCCGTCAACGATACAGAAATTGACCACGCCAAGTCTTACTCCCGTCACGATGTGGAAGTAAAACCCGGCACCCTCCTGGCTTCTATCGTCGGCGAAGGAACCCTCCTCGCCAACACCTCTCACCACCAGTGCGTAGACAAACCCGGTGAAGGCTGCGTAATTACTTCCTATTCGCCCACTGATAACATACCTGAAAGCTTCGAGCTTACAGACTATCCCTTTGGATTAGCCCTCCAGTGGCACCCCGAAGTCATCCATGATGAACCAAAGCAACTCGCCATGTTTCAGGCACTCGTAAAAGCTTCCGCCGGGGTTTAATCCCCGGCTTTTTTTTTAAAAACGATCCAAGAAGTTTCGACTTTACAAGCAAACGCTTGTGCCCCATAAGGAATTATGATGATCGGAAAGGCCAAATCATGAATCTTTCACTACCTGTTAAAAGTCTGTTAGCGGCTTCAGCCCTGATTTTTTGCGGGACAATAACCACCCCGGCCCTGGCCGCTTACGATTTGGAAGTTCAGCAAGTCGGAACCCCCACCACCGCCATAGTCGGTGAAAGCATGACATTCGACATCGTACTAAAGAATAATGGTCCGGATGTGTCAGAAGCCTGCGATCTGATTTTTGAAACCAGTGGAATCACTCAATGGCGCCAATTTGATGAACCAACCTACAGTGACAATGTTCCCGAAGACATTTCGTATGGCTGGTCTCAGGCGATGGGTAATGTAACCTATACCTTTTTTAACCTTCCGCCATTAGCCGCAGGGGAATCATTATCAGTGCATGTGCCGGCGCGTTCCCATGAAAGTGGCACTTTGGAAACCACGGCCCGGATTGTCCCCGTCGCAGGCTCTCAGTCCGAAGATACAAACCCCGAGAACAACCAGGCCGTTGTCACGACAACTATAGTCGATGCACTGGTCGACCTCGGCGTAACCTATCATACCTCCACCGATTACGTCCAGGGCAACAGCCTTCTGGTGGTCGACTATTATATCACAAATCATGGTCCCGATGATTGCCCTGAGGCTCGCTTCTCGATTAAAAAGAGCCCCATTGCAGGGTCCGGCGAGCGCCTTGACGATTTGGAATTACTCAGCATCGTGGATGCCCCGGGATGGACTTTCGAAGAAGATCAGGTTTATATGGGAGGGAGCTTAGCCTCCATTATGTCCGGCAGGTATTCTCCCCTTGCTGCCGGCGCAAGCACAACGGTAACCGCACTTTATCTTGTATGGCCCGATGGGCAATCTGGGTTGGCTTTACACAGACATGCTGAAGTATCATCATCATACGGAACAGACAACAACAACACAAATGACAGAGCGTTTTTCCAAATTCCGTATGGAGAAGTTGACACTGATCTGGAAATAATCCGCTCAGTCCCGACAGAGGTTAACGTAAATCAGCCCTTCACTTACACAGTTCAGGCACTCAATAGAGGCCCCAATCCCGTCTCCAAAAGCTACATCGGCAGCATAGTCCCACCAAACTTCTCGGTCGTTTCAGTACTTGCCGACAAAGGAACAGCGTCTGCCGTAGACAACTATGTCAGCCTCGAAAATGCAAATCTGGAAATCGGCGAAACGGCCAACCTCTACGTCACCGTAACGCCCTCCGTCCCCGGCGAAGCTGCTGTTGTTTCCGGCGTTGTATCAGACGGCTTTGACACAAATCTGGGTAACAACCATGCCGCCGATGTCATCCGGATTGGCAATATCGGCCCCCAGCCAGGCCCCTGCATCGATGCTCCCGATCTCGTATCACAAGTAACCCAGGTAAAACGCGTCGGCAAATTTAAGAAGAAACACAACGAATGGGAGTTCACCGTAACCGCCCGGGCAGAAATCAGAAACATAGGCACTGCCACTGCCCCCAAGTCACCCGTCTGGTTCTATCTGTCTACAGACAACGCACTTGACCCCACCGACATCTTAATCGGCGGCAAAAACGTCAACAGCATCAAACCGGGAAAACAACGTTCTACCAAGCTGAAAACCAAACTGCCATTAGGCATGAACCCAGTAGGATGTTATGTCATTGCAGTAGCCGATGGAGAAAACATCGTGGCAGAATGCGACGAAACTAACAACTGGAGCGTGTCGTACTAAATCAGGACCGCAGCACCGCCTAAGAAACTTTTCCCAGGTGCTCTTTCCACTCTCCAGCAATCTCCTTACCTAGAGTATCCAATATCGCCCGCTCATCACCGTTGAGCGGGCGATATTTTTTTACCCAATCAATATTACGCTTAATCTCATCCACAGTCTTCATGCCCAAAACACAGCATGACAGATTAGGCAAACCCAGCCCATAGCGCAAAGCTAATTCATGATGCTCAACTGACAGCTTACTCCTCTGCTCCTTACTGCCCCACGTCCCGCCAAATACCTTCATGGCCACCAGCCCCACCTTGCGCTCCGTCGCCAGCGGCCACACTTTCTCCTCAAAATTATAAGTGTTCCGGTCCACAAAACTAACCGCAGTCATAATCACATCAACATCGTAATCCTTCAAAATCGGCACAAAGCGATCCGGCCGGTTGTGTCCCGAAATTCCCACAAACTTCGCCAAGCCCTCCCGCTTCGCTTTCTCCAAAAACTCCATCACACCTCCCGGACCCGTCACCACCGCCGGGTCCATCTTGTCCGCCCCCAGGCTATGCAGGTAAACCAGATCAGCATAATCCGTCTGCATCTCCTTCAAGTTCTTCTCCAACAGCTTCATCGCAGCATCCGCCTTCGGCTCATAACACTTCGTCGTCAGAAACACCTCTTTCCGCCGATCCTTAAAAGCCTCCCCCAGTTGAAGCTGCGCCTTGCCATATCCACCCAGTTCCGGAGCCGAATCAAAATACGTAATCCCCAGCTCCAAAGCCTTCTCAAAAAATTTTGCGCCATCCTCCACACTGTTCACAATTCCCGACTGGGCAGTACCAATACCCAGCAGCGGCACCTTAACACCCGTCTTGCCAAGCTCCCGCATCGGCAGGGGAGAGGCCGAAGCCGCCTCCTTCTGCTCCTCAGCCGAAACAATCCCGGCCCGGCTTAATATCCCCAGAACAGCCGCCGCCGTCCCCGATTGAAGAAAACCCCTGCGCGTAACTCGATTAGCCATATCACCACTCCCAGTCTGATAGAGAATATCCTAGCAAACATCCGGCCGCATACACTAAATCACGTCCCAGCCGCAACTCAAACCAGATACAGACTAATTCCCCGCGCTCCCGGCCCCCGTCTCATCCGCCTTGATAAGCGCCGGCTCCACCCGAATATCCACATCATCCGGACCATCATCGGTTAACGTAACATCAATCTTTTCCGTCGTATAAACATACAGCGCCACCAGGTGACTGGCCATCGGAATGGTCAGCAGGTTAAACACAATCACCATCAAAATCCGAAGCCCCGCCCCATCCTGATTACCCGAAGCCATCCAGAAAGCCCCCAGCACCAGGCAGATCCCCATCGAGCTGGCCTTCCCCAACGCATGAGCTCGACAAAGAGAATCAGGAAACCTCACCACCCCCACAGCCCCCAGCAAAATTAACAACGAGCCAGTCAACATCAGAGCAAAAGTGATAATCTGATAAACAATCATCCCCTTTTCTCCCTCCTGGCCTTACGAATTTTGCGCGTCGTATAACCATTAAGATAAGTCACAAAAGTAAGCGTGCTGAGAAAACCCAGCAGCGAGAAAATCATCATCATCTCAATAAACATCAGCGTGTTCCACCAGATCGAAACCATGGCCACCATCCCGATAACGCACGTCGCCAGCAAATCAAAGCCAATGATACGGTCCAGAAGACTCGGCCCACGCATAATTCTCCACAAAGACAACGCACTCGCAATCGCCAAAGGCACGACACACGTCAAAACCATTATCTCAGTCATCGCGTAAACCTCATAATCCGCCCCCGCATTTCATCTATGTCCTTGCGCACCCTCGCCGGTTCGCCCACCGCATAAGTATGAAGCGCAATCTCCGCCCGACTCCGCGAGTGCTTCGCAACCAAAGTCCCCGGGCTCAGGTTCAACGAATGGCTAAGCAGCAAAATTTCCAGGTCATTCATCCCCTTCACATCATACGCAATATACCGCCCGCCAAGAGCATCCGGATCAGGCGACAACGCCGCCATGGCAATCCGGAGATTCGATATAATAACCTCTTTCAAAAAGTAAAACATGTAACTCACCAGGCCATTAACCCGCCGAATGTAATGCTGGCAAAAAAGCGCCTGCTGAAACACAGACAACAAAAAGTAGCCCATCAGCAAACCCCACGCAAAACCCCCCAGCGTAGGATTATCAAAAATAAAAACCCACACAAAAGCCACCAGCAAATGCATTACCGGCCCGTTCATTCCGCTCCACCTTTGCCAATATAACTCAACACCGCCGTGCGATACTGAGACGGATTCAACAGCGATTCCGCAGCCGTCTGAGAAAACTGCAAAAATGTCTCCGCCCCAAACCCAATCGACAACGACACCAGCGTCATAGCTGCAATAATCAACGTCATAGCTCGAATATGTCCCTCCGCCGGATAAAGCCGAGCCCCCTCAGGCACCGGACTCCAGAAAGCCGCCAGCCAAATTTTCAGCATACTCATCATAGTCAGGATCGACGCAAGAATCGCCGCTCCCACCAGCACGTAATACCCCGAATCAATCCCCTCCATCATAATCAGAAACTTCCCCCAGAATCCGCTCAACGGCGGAATACCCGCCAGCGAAAACGCCTGCAGAAGGAAAAAGACCGACAACCACGGGCTCGCCTTATAAATACCCCCCATCCGGTCCAGGTTATCCGTGTGATTATAAAACAGCGCCGTCCCTCCAATCAAAAACAGAGACGACTTCACAATGATATGATGGATAACATAAAAGATACAAGCCGTGATCGACAGCGGCGTGAAAAAGCCAATCGCCAGCACCATATAGCCAATCTGGCTGATAATATGAAACGAGAGAATCCCCCGGATAAAATTACGCGATAAAGCCCCCAGCACCGCCAGCACCATCGTAAAACCAGCCAGCCACGCCAGCGCGATATGAATCACATCCAGCGAATGCGGAAACACCGTCCCCAGCATCCGCAACATTACATAAACCCCCACCTTCGTCAACATCCCCGAGTAAAACGCCCCCAGCGACAAAGGCAAAATCGGATAGCTGTTCGGCAGCCAGAAATACAGCGGAAACACCCCAGCCTTAATACCGAAAACAACAGTCAGCAAAACCGCCACAATCAGCACCCCAAAGCTCCCCTCAAGCTCCAGCGCCCTCTCCGAAATCACCGCCATATTCAGCGATCCAAACACCGCATAAGCCATCGCCGCCGCCGCCAGAAAAACCGCGCTTCCAAACATGTTTACCGCAAGATAAGGAAACGCCTCCTTGATGTCATTGTCATTAGCCTCCAGCGTCAACAGCGCATAAGACGCCACCAGCATAATCTCAAAAGCCACAAACAGGTTAAACAAATCACCCGTCAAAAAACTGAGATTAATACCCGCCGCCAACAACTGCATCAACGGCAACCGCAACGGCTGTTCCGCCCATATCGGCACCTCCGCATAGCCATACAGGATACAGCATAACGAGATAAATGTAGACAGGCACAGCATGATAGCCGCCAGCCCATCCAACACAAGAACAATACCCAGAGACGGAGCCCAGCCACCTAAATGTAAAACCATCGGCGGACCCGTAAGGGCCTGACCCGCCAGAAACAGGGCCAGTGCCAACTGCACCACAGCAGACACCGCCACAAAAATGCGTCGTCCTTTAGATGCTAGACCAAAAAACAGCGAACACAACAGTGCCGTCAGTAACGGGAGAAGGAAAGGGAATACCAGGCTATTCATTATCACCTTGAGGCAGGAAAAGCGTTTCCGCGTCCGTCGTACGCGCATCCAGGAAAATACGGTAAAGCAGCATGATCAGGTAAATCGTCATCCCGAAACCAATGACGATCGCCGTCAAAACCAGCGCCTGCGGAATCGGATCCACGATCAGTTCCCCCTCAGACAAAACCGGCACCTGTTTCCCATCCGGCGAACCAGACATCGACAGTACAAACAGGTTTGCGCCGTTCGTCAGCAGGATGAACCCAAACAAGATATGGATAAAGTTCTTCCCCAGGATCAGATAAACCGAAGTGAAGAAAAACAGTCCAATCAGAATCGCCGTATCAACCTGCATTCTTCAACTCCTCCTCACCCCGCCCCTCAATAGTCTCCTCAAGAGGAGATGCATAATAAAGCTGCTCACCAGGCGTAAAAGCCGGCAGACCCAACGTGCTCCGCGCCAGCACAATAACCAGCTTCAGCGTAATACAGCTCACCAGCAGAAAAACCCCCGTATCAAACACCAGGGGAGTGCCCACATGCAAATCACCAAACAACGGCACATCATAAAAATGAAAGTTATACTGCGTCAAAAACGGGTCACCCACAAACAGCGGAAATAACCCCGAAGCCGCTGCCATAAACACCCCGAATGCCGCCGTCCGCAAAGGAGGCAACGGCAACTCACGCTGCAACTCGGCCCATCCCCGGACCAGCCCCAACAAAATAAACGACATCCCCGTAGCAAGCCCCGCGATAAAACCACCCCCCGGCAGGTTATGCCCCCGCAACAGCAGGTAAAATGAGATAATATTGACCAGCAGAAAAATCAGCCCTACAACAGACCGAAGCAGGAACGCATCTAACCTTCTCATTCCTTATCACGCTCCCGTCCCAGCAGAAACCCCGGCGGCAACGGCTCACGCCCCTTACCCTCATGCCGTAAAATATAGCGCATCATCAAACCCAGCGCCCCAAGCGTAGCAATCAGCAACACCGTAATTTCCCCCAGCGTATCAAACCCACGAAAATCCACCAGGATCACGTTAACCACGTTCTCCCCATCAGCCAGTGATTTTGCGTGCTTTGCAATCTCCAGCCCCGCCGGATTAGGATGACGATAAAGCTCCACCAGCAACACCAGCGTAAACATCGCCACACCCGCCCCCACCGACAAAGCCAGCCGAAACACTTGCCCAACCTTCCGCCTTGCGCTCATGCTCGCCTCCACATGCGAAAGCGGAAACCGCGAAAGCAAAAGCAGAATCATCACCACAGATGCCGACTCCACCAAAATTTGCGTCATCGCCAAATCCGGAGCCCGATAAAGCACAAAATAAAAAGTCAGTAAAAAGCCCGCCCCCGACAAACACACAAGCTGCGAAGTCCACAACGGCATAATTGTAATTCCGATCAGCGCAATTGCAATCCCAACCCCCACCAGCATACGCATCGGCGAAACCGTCCACTCCAACTGGCGCATGGCATCAAGAATTCCCACCGGCGCCTGTGTCATGGTGAAAATGCTGACGATTAGCAAAAATGAAATCACCACAGGCAGATACATAGGCGGCCAATCCGCCTGCAATCCATGAGTCAGCTTCTTCGCAAACTTGCCAACACCCTCCAGCCCCGCCTCGAAAGCCTCATCATACCGCAGCCACTTCGGGATAACAGTCCATCCCCACTCGGTTTTTTCTGACCAGACATACAGTAGCGCCCCCAAAATAAACACCCCAATGCTGATCATCAGCGGCACATTAAAACCATGCCACAGCGTCAGATGCCCGATCTCCCCATGAATCCCCGGCACCCTCAACCAATTCAGCATTCCCTCCAGCCCCGCCGGGAAAATACCAAAAATCAAAGCCCCCGCAGAAAGCAGCAACGGCGGAATCTGAATCAACATCCCCGGCCGCTTCACCTGCAAATGCTCCGGCACAAACCCCGTAAACACACTAAAGAACACCCTCGCCGCAAAGGCCACCGTCAGAACAGCCGACAGCGCAACCAAGGCCACATAAACCCAGATCCCCAACGCCTTATCACCAGCCGCCCCCAAGTCAGTCAGCAGAATCTCCTTACTGATAAACCCCGTCGTCAGCGGAATCCCCGCCATCGCCGCCATCCCTATCGCCGCCACCACAGCCGTCATCGGGATATGCCTCATCAGCCCCCCCAGCAACCGCACATCCCTCGTCCCCGCCACCTTATCAACGATCCCCGCCATCATAAACAGCGCGCCCTTATAAAACACATGACTCAAGATGTGCAGATAATCATACAACACCCCCGTACGGCTTCCAATCCCGTAAACTCCAATCAGGAACCCCAACTGGCTAACCGTCGAAAAAGCCAGAATCGACTTCAAATCGTTAGAACGAAACGCCAGGAAAGCCCCCGCCAGCATCGTAACAAAACCAACCGTACACACCAGCCAGAACCAAAGCGGCTGCTCATAAAAAATCAGAAACAAACGCGCCGTCAAAAAGACACCAAGCTTCACCATCGTCGCCGAATGCAGATAAGCGCTCACCGGCGTAGGCGCCGCCATAGCCCCCGGCAGCCAGAAATGCAAAGGAAACTGCGCCGACTTCCCAAAAGCCCCCATCAATAGTAAAACCATCATCCAGTGCGTCCACACCGGATTAAGCCCCTCCGGAAGCCCCATCTCATAAATAGTCGAAAACGAAAACGTGCCCATCGTAAGCCGCAGCATAATGATACCCGCAAGCATCATTAATCCAGTGCTAACCGTAACCAGAAGCGCCTGCCGCGCCCCCGTCCGCGACTTCTCCCCATCATGAAAAAAACCAATCAACAGGAACGACGCAACACCCGTACACTCCCAAAAGATATACATCAACAGGATGTTATCCGAAAAAACCGTCCCCAGCATAGCCGTCATAAACAGCATCAGCGAAACGTAAAACCGGCCATGATACTCATATTTGTTACCCAGGTATTCCGCGCCATACCAGCACACCAGCACACCCACGCAACAAATAACCAGCCCGAAAAACAACGACAGGCCATTAAACAACAAGGAAAAATTAACCCCCAGCGACGGAACCCAGCTTAGATTCATCACCTCCTGTGGAGCCGGACCAAACTGCCGCGCCAGCCAAAACAAAAGCCCCGCCGAAACCAGCGGAGCCAGCATCGCCACATATCCCGTCAACCTGCGAAGCTTGTCGGCCAAAGTTAAAACCACCGGAATTAACAAAACCGGAAGAAAAATGGCAAACATCATCGCTATAATAGTCATCGACGGCATGTCAGTCCACACAAGGCATTAAATTCCGTATTCATGGCTAACCGCACCACTCTTCAAAGAAAAAGCGAATGTCCTCGTGGAACACCTGTACTATAAACCAGCAACTGTCACAATCATCACCATGGGGGCGCAACGGCTTCGACGGGGTTTGATGTGGGAGTGGCTGCAAGCCGAGGATGCACGTTTGCCTCGTTAATCATCGTGCACCGCATTTATCTGCGGACAACAACTACGCACTCGCTGCCTAACCTAAACAGTTAGCTGTAGCGCGTCCGCCGGAGATTCGCCTGCGATTTCCGGGCCGGGCGTCGACCCCAGCAGGCTCGCCAAACCATGTGGCCCGCGTGGTAAGGTTAAATCTCGGGCTGGTTCTGAGGGGCTGCCTGTCGGCTGGCCGACCTTCGGAATGAGATCTTAATAAACCGACTAAGCTTGTAGATGCCTCTTCGGCATGAGCCGCGGACGTGGGTTCGACTCCCACCGCCTCCACCATTGGTTTTTTTACGTCTTGAAAATTTTGAACACAAAGCCGGAAGAAAGTCGCCAGACAATCATCCGGCTTTTTGTTTATGGCACCCTCAAGCGCGGCAACTGGAATCACAACCGCTTCTGTTCCAACGCAACCGACATCCAGCCGGCCGTGGTCTGGGGCAGACTCTATCATTTCCACGCCGGCTTCCCCATCCTCGAAGTACCACAACAGCAAATCCTCGCCCACGGCACCGCCAGCCCCTTGGCCGACGCCATCACACAGCACCAATTCCCCACACCGCCTTTCATCCGCCCACCAGGCGACTGGGATCTAATCCACGGAGAAACCCTCACCTTCAACACCCCCCAGCGCGATCTTCCTCCCATCGACCGCCTCGAAGGATTCCGCCCCTCCGCCAACAGCATGTATCAGCGCATCCTCATACCCGCCAGGGCCAGCGAACAACACATCTCCGTCTGGACCTATTGGATGCCCTGTCCCCTTAACGCAGAAAGAATTACCAACGGACAATGGCTCGACGATTAATTCCCACCCTCAACCAAAACCCAAGTCAGAAAACTACAAGATTATCCCGATGAACCGCTTCATCATAAGGTTTAGCCCCAAGGATCGGCTCGATGTCCGTCGACTTCTTCCCCGCAATCCGCTTCAGCTGACCCGCGCTGTAATTCACAATGCCCCGCGCAATCAGCCCACCTTCCTGATCAACAATATCAACAAGATCAAGAGCCTGAAACGTCCCGGTAACCCCTCGAATTCCCGCCGGAAGCAAAGACCGCTTTTTCTCCCTTAACGCATCCCTTGCACCCGAATCAATAACCAGTTGCCGCCCATTAACCCGCGCAGAGAGAATCCATTTCTCCCGCCGGCTGTGGTGCGACAGCTCCGCAGGAAACCACGTCCCTACATTAACGCCGCTCAAAGCTTGACTGATCACTCCCGCCCGCTTGCCCGGCCCAATCACCGTCCCCACACCATTCGATGTCGCCAGCCGCGCTGCCTGCAACTTCGTTTCCATGCCCCCCGTCCCCATCTGGATCATTCCCCGCTCAGCATCACTGGGAGCGGCCGACTTCAAAACATCCTGCGAGATATGATCCACCACCGGAATCAAGCGAGCCTCTGGATTACCCTTCGGATTAGCATCATAAAGACCCGGAACATCCGATAAAAGCAAAAGAGCATCAGCCTGCATCTTAACGGCCACCATCGCCGCCAGCCCGTCATTATCGCCAAACTTCAACTCGTCGATCGTAACCGTATCATTCTCATTAATAATCGGAATGCACCGACGCTTAAGCAACTCCTCAATAGTATAACGCGCATTCACATAGCGCTTCCGGCTTTCCATATCGCTCAAAGAAAGCAAAATCTGAGCAGCCACAAGGTCATGTTTCGCCAGAAGATCCGAGTAGATCATCATCAACCGCGACTGTCCCACCGCAGCCAGCGCCTGTTTCTCGGCAATCGTCGTCTTCCGATCAAAAATCTGCAACAGATTCCGACCCGCCGCCACCGCCGCACTCGTCACCACAATAACCTGCCGGCCTGCATGAACCTGCTCCGCCAACTGGCGACAGACTTCATCCATAACCTCAAGATCCAGCGAGAAGTTTCCCGGCTTCGTCAAAACCGCCGAACCCAGCTTTACAACCACCGTTCGGGCATTCTCAAAACCCGTAGTGTTTTCGTTGTTTTTATATGTTGTGCAAGCGGTCACGCTCGGCATATACCGTTGACTGGCTGAGTCATGCACCGAAGCGTTTTCCCGAAACATTCAAGGGCCTGAAGCAGTCTCTAACTGTGAGCGCGGATGACGCCTGATTGCAGAAAGTGAGGACAGCAAGCTGGAATACGCCAATCTGGACAGGTTCTTTTTCCCGGGCGGGATTGCTATTATTGATGCCAACCAAAAGCCCGGCGGGGTGGGGCAGAGGGTTTTCAACACTGCCAGCCAAAATTTCAATCGCGGTAAAGTCGTCCACGTACTGGCCGATCCGAAGTCCGGAGAGATGCGAGCCCACCAAGAAGATCTCAAGGGCATCGACCTCGCCGTTATCGTAGCCGCCAGTCACCTGCAAACTCCCATCGCCTGCGCATGTGACGATGCCGGCGTACGCTCCGCCCTTTTTATGCTGCCCGAGCGCCGCGAAACCACAGCCGACGATGCCCCTGACGATATAAACCTCCTCCGTGAACGCTGCCAGAAAGGTCTGCGAATTCTCGGCCCTCAATCTTTCGGTCTGTTCAGTCCCCATTATGATGTGAATCTTACCCCCGGCCTCCCCATGGCCCAGCCCGGCAGCATCGCATTTATCAGCCAGAGCAGCGCCATGTGCAGCGCCGTCCTCGACTGGAGCTTCCGAACCGGTGTCGGTTTCAGCGCAATGGTGGCCTGCGACATGATGCCCGACGTCTCATGGCCAGATCTCATCGTCCATTTCGGCGACGACCCCCTGACCAAAAGCATCGTCATCAGCCTCGAATGCGTAGAAGACTCCCGCGCATTTTTATCAGCCGCCCGCGAGATCGCTCTCAATAAACCCATCATCCTATTAAAAACCCGCCGTTCCACAGAAGAACTAACCAGTGAAGATCTCGCCGTCGGCGATCCCAGACCCAATGCAGTCTTCGATGCAGCATTACGCCGGGTTGGTGTGCTGCGCGTCGAGAGCATATCCGAAATGTTTGATATGGCAAACATCCTCGCACGGCAGCCCCTCCCAAAAGGCCCCCGCATGGGAATCGTCACAAACTCCATGACCCCCGCCTTACTTTCAATCGACGCCCTCGTAGCATCCGGCGGTCAACTCGCACAACCCCAGGGTGACGAAAAAACCGCCAACCCCGTCAATCTTCCCGGAGACTCCCCCCCAAACATCTATGCAAAAGCCGTAGCCGATATGGCTCAGGATAAAAACGTCGACGGCGTCCTGCTGGTGTTTGCCCCCCAGGTCGGCACCGAGCCAACATCCACCGCCCGCGCCGTCGCCAACAGTCCCGTAAAGTCCGGCAAGCCCTTCCTCACAAGCTGGATGGGCGGCGACCGCGTCATGGAAGGTCGTGAAGTCCTCCGCTTCCACGGCATCCCGGTATTTGAATACCCCGACGCCCCCGCCCGCCTTTTCTCCCTCATGTGGCGACATGCCCAGAACTTGAACGGCATTTACGAAACCCCATCCCTCATCGCCGACGAAACAAAAGTCGACCCCGCAAAGGCCCAGCAATTCCTCGAAGACCTCCGCCGACAGGAAGTCGGCGTCCTCACCACCGAGCAGGCCGAAGAACTTCTGCGCCTTTATGGAATTGAACTAAGCCCGGACGCAGAACCCCCCGAAGATGCATACAAACTCATGGTCGGCAGCCGAATCGATAAAATGTTCGGCCCATACATGGTCTTCGGAATCGGCGGTCGAATGAGCGCAATCTATGAAGACATCGCCCTCGATTTGCCACCCCTCACCAGTGCCCTAGCCCGCAGAATGATGGGGCAGTCCGCCGTCTGGCGCGTCCTCGGCATAAGCGGCGACGACGACCTCGTGGCAAAAACCCGCGTCGCAAAACTTCAGGAACTGCTCGTCCGCCTTAGCCAGTTAGTCGTCCAGCAACCCCTCATCCGCCGCCTCACCATCAACCCCCTCCATGTCTCCGGCGATGAAGTATTGATCACCAATTGCTATGTAAACCTTCACAGCCCCCTCGTCGCCAACGACGACCTCCCACGCCCCGCCATCCGGCCCTATCCCACCCAATATATCTGGCATGAAACCCTCAAAGACGGCCTTAAATGCGTCTTTCGGCCCGTCCGCCCCGAAGACGAACCCCTTGTGGTCGAATTCCACAAACTCCTGTCCGAGGAAACCATCTACCGCCGCTACTTCTTCCAGCACAAACTCTCCCGCCGAACCAGCCACGAGCGCCTGAGACGAACCTGCTTCCTGGACTTCGACCGCGAAATCGCCCTGGCCGCCGTTCTCAAGCAGCCCGACGGGACCGACGCCATAGCCGCCGTAGGTCGCCTCGCCCGCAACCGTCCCGGAGACTCCGCAGAAGTAGCCATGGTCGTCGCAGACCCCTACCAGTCCGTCGGCATCGGCACCACCATGCTCAAACACCTCGTGGATATCGGCCGCGCCGAAGGCGTAAGGAAACTCGAAGGCACCATGCTCCCCGGCAATCTACACATGCAGCATCTGTTTGGAAAATTCGACTTCGTCGTTCGTCCTGGCGAAGACGATACCGTAATCGCCGAACTACTCCTGTAAAGAACTCAAACGCCGCTTCGCAACATTAGCCGCAAACCCAATCGCCGAAATCATACTGCCAGGATGAGCAATCCCTTTGCCCGAAATCCCGAAAGCAGTTCCATGATCCGGCGACGTGCGAATGATAGGCAACCCCAGCGTGACATTAACCCCACCATGAAAATCCAGCGTCTTAACCGGAATCAAGCCCTGATCATGATACATCGCCAACACAAAATCAAACTCCCCCTCAACTGCCCGATGAAAAACCGTATCCGCCGGAAGTGGGCCATCAATGGGTATATCAAGAACCCGGCGAGCCTCTTCCAGAGCCGGACCGATAATAGTCTGCTCTTCATCGCCAAAATGCCCGCCCTCCCCAGCGTGCGGGTTTAGCCCGCAAACAGCCACCCGGGGAAAAGATAAACCACTAAGACTACCAAACTCCTTAATAATCCGGATACTAGTCACAATCTCTTCCACCTTCAAAAGAGAAGGCACCCTGGCCAGAGCCACATGGATCGTCTGCAAAACAACATTAAGCCCCCCACCCGAAAGCATCATCCGCACAGTATCCGACTCACAAAGCTCCGCCAGCAGCTCCGTATGCCCAGGCACCGTATAACCAGCCGCAAAAAGAGCCTCCTTTGAAATCGGCGCCGTGCAGATCGCATCCACCTGCCCCCCCAGTGCCCCCCGCGCAGCCGACACAATACAGGCATAGCTTGCAAGCCCATTAGCCGCATCCGTCCTGCCCGTCTGAAATACATCATCCGGCGAAATATCAGAAGGCGCATAAAGAAAAACAACCTCGTCCCCCGCTGTGTCCGAAAGCGCCCGAACTTCATCCAGCGATTCAATCCGCATAAAATCCAAACCCGGGCAAAAACGCTCCGCCGCCCGCTCCATAGCCCCCAAGCTGCCAATCACCACCGGACGGCACCGCTTTCGCACATCCGCCTCCGCCAGCGCCTTGCAAATAATCTCAGGGCCCACACCGCCAGGATCCCCCATCGTAATTGCAATGACTGGATGCCGCACCGACTGACCCGTAACCACTACTGGTTCCGCCTGAAATTACCCCAGAAAGAACGCCGTGCCTCCGGCGTCGCCTGCGGAGTATACTGAGGCTGCTGACCCTGCTGCTGATGATATTGTGGCACCGGAGTCCCTTGCAGGTACTGCTGCCCCTGCTGCGGATAAACGCCCTGGTTCCCCGCCACCTGCCCTTGCGGCACCTGCTGGACCCCTGCAACAGATGCCGGCGTCCCCTCTGCAGCATTAATCAGATACGGCGATGAAGCACCCGGCGAATGAGCCACATGACTCGCCACCCCCGGAGTTCCCACCGCCGGAGTCCCCTCCGCCGACCCACGTTGAACACTGCGCGGAGCCGTCCCCACCTGCGACCCATATTCCGGCACAAGCAGAGGCATAAGCCGCTCATCATAAACCTGGATCGTAGCCCGGCGTCGCAAAGATTTCAACAGGTCAGCACGAGTAGAAACAAACTTTTGCTCACGGAGAGCCACCCGCTCACCCCGCTTTCCCGCAACATAAAAAATGTTCGCATACTCCCCGGCCACAATAGGAGCACTGGCCTGACCCACATCCAGCCCCTCCACAGCAGCCCGCACCCCCTCACTTAATGAGTCAAGCTGCACATAGCCCATATCTCCGCCATCCTCCTCAGCACCCGGAACTTCGCTGTACTTTCGGATAGCCTCCTCAAAACTGATCCCCTCGGTAATGCTCTGCGCAACCAGTCCATGCACCTTCCGGCACGCCGCGTCCGCCCCCTCATTCTTTTTCACCTGCACCCCAAGACGATAAATTCGATAACTCGGCGACTGGCTCAACCCCCCCTCCGCTCTCATCCGCTCCAGTTCCGTTTCCGATATCGAAAACTGGCTGTTAACCACATGATAAACCATGAAGTCATCCCGAGTCTGTTCCAGCAGTTCTTCCTTCAGCTCATTAAGGGAAATTCGCTCCGCCGCCAGCGTATGGTGAAACTCCGCCTCCGTTGAAAAGCTCGCACGAATTTCCCGCACCATATCCTCCACCTCCCGATGAAGGTCCTCATTCGGTGGACGAATCCCCAGGCGGCGAGCCTCCTGCAAAAGCAACGCCCGGTCCAGCAAACTCGTCACCGTCTCAGACGTAGCTTCCGCAAAAGCATTAATCTGTCCCGGATGGTGAATCCCCTTCGCCGTGGCAATCACCCCCGCCAGATCACTCTCCGTTAGAATCGTATCGTTTATCTTAGCGATAGTACGGTCAATAGCACGAGCTCCACACAAAGTCGAAACCACCACCACTGCCAATAGGTAAAAGCCAAACCATCTCATCTGTTAATCATCTATCTGAGTCAGATTATCCGCTGTTCTGTGATCAATTGCCTTAAGTACAACGAGAGTAGCATCATCGAAAACCTCTCGTGCCTCTCGGAATCGGACAACAGAATCCCGTATATGATCACAGATATTCCGCGCAGGAAGCTCCCGCACCTGCCTCACCGCATCAATCAAGCGCTCTTTCCCGAAAAGCTGACCCGCAAGGTTATGCGTATCCGTCACCCCATCCGAGTAAATAACGAGCAGATCCCCCGGAGAAAGACGGACCGTCCCTTCAGAATACTCCTGATTTTCCATAGCCGCAAACAATGGCCCCCCCGCCGAAAGCTCTTCCAGCTCCCCATCCCGCCGAAACAAAAGCGGAGGAACATGTCCTGCACTGGAATAAGTGACATCCTGCGTCTCGGGATCATAAAGAACTGAACAAACCGTAATAAAGCTGTCCCGCAGCAAATCCTGACAAAACGCGCTGTTCAACATCCCCATAATCGCAGAAAGCCCTGCACTTAACTGCGCCCGAAAATGAGCCCGAACAGCCGTTCGAACCATCGCAACCGAGATCGCTGCCGGAACACCTTTCCCACTCGCATCCGCCACAATGATAGCAGTCCGCCCGTCACTCACCTCAAAAAAATCGTAATAGTCCCCCCCAACCTGCCGGGCGGAATTACAAAGGGCAGCATACTCCAGCCCTGGAATCGGCGGATAATTAGCTGGAAGAAGCTGCTCCTGAATGGAACGCGCAATTTCCAGTTCCCGCTCCAGCCGCTGATGATTCATAGCCGCCTCATACAGCCGCGCATTATCCACCGCCAGCGCAACCTGGTTAGCGATACCTGTCATCAACTCCAGGTCATCCGGCGTAAACGCCCGACCAGACTGAAGAGAACCCGCCTGAAGATCAACATAGATAGCCCCAAATGCACGGCTGTGAGCCACCAGCGGCGCGCAAATGATACTCTGAATCCGATTCCTGACAATACTTTCGCTATTCCTGAAATGAGGATTGCCCGGCGTGTCACTCATCAAAATTGCCGTCTTGTTCTGCATCGACTGCTCCAAAACCTGCTGGCTGATAACGATATCATCATCAATACCATCCGCCGTTTTCACCACCACAGGCTTCAAATCAGAATTAGGAAGCGTCGACTCCTTCAGCAGAATGATCCCCCGGTCCGGCATAACCATCCCCCAGATAAGCTGCATCGTTTTCGCAAGAACGTTACTCGGATCCAACTCACCCCGCAACGAATCCGACATACGATAAAGAACACGAAGCCGCTCAAGCGGGTCCGAAATACGAGCCCGGGCAAGATCAGCCTGCGAGATGACCGGAGCCGTATCAGTATCAACCGGTTTCTCCGCCTGAACAGTATGCTTAATCCCCGCGGCAAGAAGGACCCTCGCTGCAGCATGCTCCCCGGACGAAATTTCGTTAGGGTCCAGTTCAAAAAAAAGTTCTGTACCCCCGATAATGATTGAATCCCCATGCCGCAGGGGAGCACGACCAGCCACAATTTCGTGATTGAGCAGCGTACCATTTCGGCTGCCCAGGTCCTCCAGCTCAAACCCTGTTCCCGTCGGCAGGATCCGAGAGTGACGCCGGCTGATACGTCGATCAGACAAACTGATTTCGCAAAATTCACCACGGCCAATAACCACCGGCCTCATGGGAAGTTGGTGCATTACTCCACTGTCTGCGCCGGATTCAACTACGAGCCGTGCCATGCGTCCTCACTTTAAATGGGTCTCGAAAAATTTAAGTACATCAGGCCGAAGGTCTCGCGAGATCCGCTGGTCATGCAGCAAAAACGAATGCGGCGCTCCCGGAAGAATCTGCACCTCATGCGGCACCCCCGCATCCTCAAGTTTCTCAGCCAAAATCTGCGCGTGCTCCACATCCACCGTCAGGTCCTCATCCCCATGCAAAATCATCGTAGGTACCGTGGCACTGGTTACGTGTTCGATCGGAGCCCCCAGCTTCCACTGACGCCGATCCTTCTGCTGCTCATCATTCAAAAGAGCAAAGCCCCAAGGCCGACCGGGAGACCTCCCCGGCCGCGAGCGAATCCGCTCCACCTCTAAATCCGTGATCCCGTACAGATTAACCACCGCCTGCACATCATCCCGAACTCCCGGATAAAGCTCCTCCGACGAAAGCTCCTCCACACCAGCAGTATAACCCACCATCAGCGCCAGGTGACCACCCGCAGAGCCCCCGATAACCCCAATTCTATCCGGATCAACCTGCAACCGTTCCGCATTAGCCCGAATCCAACGCACCGCATTTTTACAATCAAAGATGTTCTGCGGCCACGGGCTGTTTCGCTCCCGAAGATATTCCACACTCACAGCAACGTACCCCGCACGCGCAAAAGTCACCCCCAACTGCAGCTCCCGACGCGCATCCTTAATCCCGCCGCTCCATCCCCCCCCATGGATCACCACAATAGCCGGCGAGCGAACCGAACTCGCCCGATCAACCGGCAGATAAACATCCAGCTTCTCAGATCGGTCCGGAGGAAGATAAGCGACATCATAATCAAACTTTACCCCCGGAACATCCCCCGCGATCAAGGCCTGCGTAGTCAATTTCTCAATCGTGGCCGTCGCCGTTGTCCGACCCACCGCAACAGCCGGAGCAATCAGACAAAAAGCTGCCAGCAGAATGAACCCGAAATGCGAATGAGAAGTATGCATAAAAAGACGCCCTCGCCCTGTGTGGCATTTGATGTTCAAAAAAGTGGATCCCCCGCAAAGACTTGGCAACGGAAAATTGCCACGCACCCTTCCCCAAAAAATAAAGCCCTGCAAGGCATTAACCCTGCAGGGCTTTGAATTGAAGATATAGATTATAGAATCAACCCGCCCCTTCGAGTTCCGTAAGAAGGCGCAACAAATCATCCATTTTGTCTTCGATAGGTTCCTGCTCGCCCTGACCGATCAGGCCGCGCAATTCCTCCACCTGGTTTCGAATCTCCTCAGCCAGGGGATCAGCAGAATGAGTATTGGCAAGAGACTCCGCCCGTTGGGCAAGACCCTCCGCCTCCTCAATAGCGCTCTGCTGCATACGGGACTGCATCAACCCCGTCACACGCTCACGAGCCTCACTCACCATGCGATCCTTCTCATCAGCAGAAAGACGCTCACCCGTTGCAGCAATCGTAATCTTCTTCTCAATACCCGTAGCCAGGTCCTCAGCACGGCACTCAAGGATACGGTCAGCAGTAAGCTTAAACGTCACCTCAATACGAGGCACCCCACGCGGAGCCGGCGTAACCCCCTCAATCCGCAAAAGATCAAGGAACGTGTTCTCGCTGGCCGTCGTATCTTCACCCTCATAAATCGGAAAGCTAATCGCATCCTGAAAATCCCGGGTCGTCGTAAAGATGTCCTTCGCTTCCGTCGGATACGTGCTGTTACGCTCAATCAACGGAGCAAACTGGTCATTCTGCAGCCCCACACCCAGCGAAAACGGCGTACGGTGGATAATGACGATTTCTTCCTTACCATACCGGGCCGCCAGAGTCTCCTTGATATCACCCTGCAGCGGCGCCAGCGTAAGAGTCTGCACAGCAGCTCCCATTGACACAACCTCTTCCGGACTAATATCACGACTCGGCTGCTTCGCCAGTTGCTCTTTCACCACCTGCTGAACCAGCGGGATTCGCGTCGTGCCACCCACCAGCAAAACCGCGTCAATCTCCTCCGGCTTCAGCTTCGAATCAGCAATAGCCTTCATCATCGGAGGAATCGTTCCACGGATAATATCGCCAACCAGCTCCTCAAACTTCTCCCGCGTCAACGTCGTCTCAAGAGAAAGAGGACCCTTGTCGCTCATGGTCACAGCTTCAATCATAATATGCGACGACTGTAACCCACTAAGCTCGATCTTCGCTTCCTCAGCCGCTTCACGAAGGCGCTGAACAGCAATCGGATCATTCTTTAGATTGATCCCATGCTGCTTCTCAAACTCCTCCATCAACCAATCCATCACCGTGCGGTCAATATCATCACCGCCCAGTTGAGTGTCGCCCTGAATAGCCCTAACCTGGAAAACACCCGACATAACCTCAATGATCGAAACGTCGAAAGTCCCGCCACCAAAGTCATAAACCAGAAGCGTCTGATCCTTTTCCTTATCCAGCCCATACGCCAGCGCAGCTGCCGTCGGCTCATCAATAATACGCCGAACCTTCAGCCCCGCGATCTCACCAGCATCCTTCGTCGCCTGACGCTGCGTATCCGTGAAATAAGCCGGAACCGTAATAACCGCCTGATCAACCGTCTCACCATAAAAGTCTTCGACGTCAGATTTCAGCTTCTGCAGGATCATCGCAGAAATTTCCTGCGGTGTATACTTGCGGCCTTCAATATCTACGCGGTAATCCGTACCCATATGGCGCTTGATAGAAAAGACAGTACGACCCACGTTCATCACAGCCCCGCGTTTCGCTTTCTTCCCCACCAGGATTTCGCCTGTCTTAGAAAACCCCACAACGGAAGGCGTCGTACGCTCCCCCAAATTGTTCGGTACTATTGTCGGGCCATTCTTTTCAAATACCGCCACCGCGGAGTTGGTGGTGCCCAGGTCTATGCCCATGATTCGGCTCATGCGAAGCTCAT
>CAYUGQ010000031.1:0-23954 GCA_964444305.1 uncultured Candidatus Sumerlaeota bacterium | reverse complement strand
AAAGCCGAGGCCGCTCATGGCCAGGCCAATGGAGACGAGATAGCTGGTGAGAGAGTCGCCCTGATCGGGTCGATCGGTTAAAACGATGTCCGGATTTTCCGGACCTTCGCGGACTTCTACAGGCACACCGAGGCGGTCTTCGATGAAGGCGGCGAGGCCGGGGACCATGGCACTTCCGCCAGACAGAACGATGCTGTCTACGGCCATGCCGTCGGGCTGGGCGATATAGAAATCGAAGCTTTTGCGGATTTCCAGTACCATTTTTTCAGCCCATTTAACGGCGACTTCGGAGGCTGGAGAGTTGGGGGTGTCTGTCGCTTCGAGGCTGTTTGGGATCGCGACTTCCGACCGCTTGGATTGTTCCGCCGATGCGGTATCCAGGCCCGCCTGAGCTGTCAGAAGGCGGGTGAGCTCTGCTCCGGCCCAGGCAACGCTGCGGGTGAAACCCAGCATTTTCCGTTTGCCGTGGCGGGCAATGGCCAGATCAAACGTCTGGCTGCCGATGTTAATATAGGCCTTAACTTCTTCGAAGAGGTCATCAGATGCCGGCAGGTCATCAATCTGCAGGGTGGGCGGCATATCGTCTGGCTCGTCCGCTGAAAGCACATCTTCTGCATCCAGTTTTTTCTTTTTGCCGAAAGACATCTGGGGCAGCTTAAAGCCACCTTTTTTGGGGGCATCGGTAGCGTCAGAAGCGGCGACAGGAGCGGAAGACACTCCACTTTGCTGTTCCTTGAGGGCTTCCAGCATTTCGGCAAAGGGTGTGCTGTCGAACACGTGAAAATTAAACAAGGCGAGCGAGGTGACAGAAATCATGACAGGGCGAAGGCCGCATTTGTTGACCAGGGTCATGAAGTCAGTGACGATTTCCGTTTTGATGGCCGCCAGTAACACTTCCACTTCGGCGGAATCGCCGTAGTCAAAAACCTGATACTCCATAAGGGAGCTTTCAGGCGGGAAGGGGATCTGTTGTTTTGCCTCGTAGGCCACGATGCGATGCATTCGTTCTTCGTTTGTCCGAGGAAAACGAATACGCCGGATAAATACGTTTTGGCCCGGCACGGAAAAAACCGCATCTTTCGTTGTGATTTTATGGTCGCTGATGAGCTGGCGAACGGCTGCAGCTACGGCGTCCATTCGTTCAGCATTCAGCGGTCCCGGCGGCAGATCAAGGTCCGCGCGGTGAATCTGCGCAATACGAACGCCATTTTTTTCGGCGAACATTTCCGCTATTTTTACGCTGGTCGTGCCAACGTCAATACCCAGGCATTTTTTCAGCCACTGCATAACCAGTCGCTCTCCAGACTCAATCCAATTTAACAGTAAGCCGATGACATACGGCCAGAAACTCTGCTGTCCAATAAATTTCTATGTTGTTGCAGAAGGTGAACCGTTCCACGGGCATGTACAAGGGAAAAGTAGCTCATCCTTCCATCAGAGATTTCACAGCAAAATTTGCGTGAAAAACTGCACTCCGGTTTCCAGTTGTTCAACAGAAATCCATTCGTCGCGGGTGTGGGCTTGTTCTATGGATCCGGGCCCGATGACGATTACTGGTCCGATAGCGGTGGGATAAAACGAGGCGTCAGTGCAGTAACTGGCATATTGTCGCTCAGAGCGTATGCCCAGTCCGGCTGCAGTTTCCAGGGCAAGTTTAACCAGTTCGCTTTCTGGATTGGTTTCCATGGGCGGGGCATCCACGATGGGGTGGCTGATATCGATTTTTGACTCCAGACCCGCTTTTGAAAGAACTTGCCGCAGTTCAACGGTGGCGGATTCCGGGGTTTCGCCGGGGATGAGACGGCGGTCGACCTGGATTGCGCAGAAGTCAGGAACAATATTTACGGCGCTTCCACCGTGAATCACTCCAACGCTCAAGGTGGGGTGGCCCAAAGTCGGATGAGGCTGGCGGGATTCCAGCTCTTCCGCGTGGTCCGCCAAAGCAGTAAGGACAGGGGCCATATGGTAGATGGCATTATCGCCGAGGTGGGGTGTGCTGCTGTGAGCAGCGCGGCCGCGGGTGGAAATAGTCCATCGAATCACGCCTTTGTGGGCGACTATGGGATTCAGGAGGGTTGGCTCAATCACGATCGCGCCGGCAAATTCTGTGTAAGACGAATGGGGAAGGCGGTCGATCAGGCTTTTGACTCCGCCGAAACCTGATTCTTCGTCGCTGACGCCGGCGTACAGTGCATTGTAGCGGGCCCGGGCGCCGGCTTTAACTTGCTGTGAGACATTATAAAGGGCGCACAAGACGGACGCGGCGGGTCCTTTGACGTCACAGGCACCTCGACCGTAAAGGCGGCCGTCGCGCAGTTCTCCGCCAAAGGGTTCCACTGTCATTCCCTCAACGGGAACGGTATCCAGATGAGCATCAAAGATGAGAGTTTTTTCCGCACCGAAATCGAAAAACCCGATGACGTTCGGGCGATTGGGCAGGATTTCCCAGGTCTCGGTGACTGCCCCGCAGGTGCGGAGAATCTCCTCGATTTTCAGGCCGATACGTGCCTCGCCGGTTTCCGGGGAGTCTTCTCCCTGACTGCCCGGATTCACGCTGGGAATGGCTATGAGGTCTCGCGCTAAATCAATGACATTCATAAGAGTCAAACAGGCATACCTGCTAAGGTAATTGCAAATGATATTGTGGGGGTAAGTTATTTGAAATCAAGATGACTGTTGGCGGATTGTCGTGGTGGAGCCACATTTTTAAAATAAGTCTGGAATTTGGAGTTCCGCCGCTTCCACATATAGGTATGAGCAATCAACCAACTATTGATATCCGCCAGGAATTTCCCATCCGTGAGCGGTATGCATTTTTGAATCATGCCAGCGTGGCACCTATTCCGGCCAGTTCCCAGGCTGCTATTTCTGAGTTTGCCCGGGCGGCTGCTGAAGAGGGACCTGTCAATTATACGAGCTGGCTCCATGCCATGGCGCTGGCTCGGGATAATGCCGCAACGATGATCAACGCTGATGCCAGCGACATTTGCTTTGTGAAAAACACAAACCATGGGTTGTTGATCGTGGCCAACTCGATCAATTGGAAGCCCGGCGATAATGTTATTGGGCTAGAGCATGAGTTCCCTGCGAATCTTCTGCCGTGGAAAAACTTGCGTCAGCATGGTGTCGAGTTTCGCGGGGTGCCGGAACAGGCAGATTATACCTACTCCATCGACGACATCGTTGCCCGGATGGACGATCGCACCCGGCTGCTTTCTGTGAGCTGGGTGGAGTATTCGACGGGTGTCCGAAATGATATTATCAAGCTGGGCGAGATTTGTCGCGAGCGGGGCATTATGTTCTGCGTCGACGCGATTCAGGGGCTTGGCGTACTCCCGGTGGATGTTCAGACCGCACCGATAGATTTCCTTATGGCCGATGGCCATAAGTGGATGCTGGCTCCCGAGGGCTGCGGCTTTTTGTGGATTAAGCGGGATCTGATTCCGGAATTGAATGACAACATGGCCGGCTGGTGCGGGATGAAGAATCCTCAGGATTATGACAACACCGAGCAGGGGTATAAGCCGACGGCCCGGAAGTTTGAGGAAGGCAGCCACAACCTGCTGGCTATTAATGCCCTGGGCGCCTCACTGCGGATTTTGGAAGGGGCGGGGAAAGATTACGTCGAGAACCGGATCCGGGAACTGACCACCTACCTGATGGAAAAAGCTCCGGCAAAGGGCTATAAAGTGGTGACGCCGGAGGCGTGGGAACAGCGGGCGGGAATTGTCAGCCTGCAGAAGGATGGCATCGATATCGATGCGGTGGCAAAGAGCCTGCTCGATGATCACCAGGTGGTTGTCGCGGCCCGGCGCGGATTCATCCGGGTGAGCCCGCATTTTTATAATGACGAAGAAGAAATCGATCGTCTTCTGGTCGGGCTTCCCTGACAGATTAAATCTCTCACTGGAAAAGCGATCCCCGGGACGGAAGGCCGTCTCGGCTTTCCATCCCGGGGGCTGTGAGGGAGGGAGGTACTGGCAATGGCGTTAGTTTACTGTGCCTGACGTCAGGTGGCGCTCCAGGACTTCGTTTAAGCGGTCGAAACCGGAATCATTTAGATAAAGACCATCGATCGTGCATGTCTCAGACAGCAATCCCTCGTCATCTTCCAGCGTTGAGAAGAGGTCGACCAGCTCCACCTGTTCCTGCTCGGCGATTTCCTGAATTATGCAATTGGTCAGGGCGATGGAATGCATCAGCTTCTCAAAGCGATCGCGAGTCGGGGGCAGCTCTGCCAGGTGAATCGTTGCTGTGGGAACGACGCGACGGAGCTGGCGGATAAGATCTCGAAAGCAGCGTTCGATGTCAAGCGGACTGCGTCCAGCGTTTAGATCATTGATTCCTGCGACGATAAAAACATGAGCGGGGCGTGCCATAGGCAGCAGCCAGAGCCGGTCCAAGAGTCCACCGCAATCCCGGTTGAGTTCATCCTCTTTAATGCCCATATTGATAACAGGCGCGCCGCAAAGCTCTTTAATGTTATTGCCCTCAATGTGGGCGTCTCCAAAAAGAACGACAGTGCCACTGCTGTCCCGGGGAAGTCGGCTGACTTCGTGGCTCATGTGTTCCAGGCGTAACTGATAATGCGATGGCAGACCAACAGACATTAGTCTTCCTCCTCGCCCGGATCAAGCTACACGGATCACCGTACAAACCGTGACCACATAAGCACCCGATTCCGGGCTACTTAAATAATGGCACGCCGCACCTCCAATGGTGTAAAGTTAGCTTTAAGCGGTCTCATGAGGAAAAATCAAGCTTAAATTAGGTCAGCGGAGGGACCCGTACCGTGGAGAGCTTGTTTCCTTAAACTTACGCTATTATTTAATTTGTGAAAGAACTTCCTGGGATTAACGGGGGCAACGATCGCTTTTAACCCTGGGCATCATCAAGGTCGGGGTCAGAGTCAGCTTCAGAATCGAGGCCTTCGTCCGAAGCGTTTTCCTCGTCCAAAGCATTCTTTTCATCATGGATTCCCTGTGCGTCATCGGATTCCAGCGCATCGTCATCGAGGTCCATTTCCTGATCTGCTTCACCTGATTCAGCGGGGTCCAGATCATCGGAAATCACGTCTGCAGAATCAGCATTGCCCTCTGACAGCGCGGTTGTTTCGGTAGCTTCTGGACCGTCGGCAGTTTCTTCAGCCGTGGGTTCTTTTGCCGTTTCATCCATTGCCTTTTTAACCGGCGTTTTCAAACGCTGTTCTTCTGCGAAGCGAGATTTTAGTTCGGAAATGGAAGGCAGTTCGGCCAGAGAGTTAAGGGCGAAAACTTTCAGGAAGTGGTCCGTCGTTACATAAAGCTGGGGACGGCCGACAACTTCGCGGCGGCCACGAGCTTCGATGAGATTCAGTTCCTGCAATGTGCGAAGGGGGGCACCGGTTTCCACGCCGCGAACTCCTTCGATTTCACCTTTGGTGATGGGCTGGCGATATGCAATAATGGCCAGCGCTTCCAGGGTGGCAGGGGAGAGGGGGCTGCGGCGTTTGAGCTTATGCAGACGAAACATCCAGGGGGCCACATAGGGGCGGGTTGACATCAGATAACCGCCGGCAATTTCGACCACCTGTAATGCGCCAGGCCGATTTTCATAATCCCATTGAAGCTCCAGCAGCAGGCCACGGACGGTTTTTGGATGTAGATCGCCCATGAGTTTGCTCAGGCGAGCCACCGACAAGGGTTCGTTGGAACTGAACAAAAATCCTTCTACGACGGCTTTTGCTTCCGCGACGGTCGAAAACCGCAGTTCATCGGCGGGTTCGTCCTCTTCAGTTGCGGCTTTGGTTTTGGATTCTTTGTATTGCAGCTCCTGAACTATGGGACGGTTGCCGTCGAAGGTAACGTCGGCTTCGTCTTCTGCGTCTGGTTCGGTTTCGTCCGACTGAGAAGATTCACCTTCCGCAGCTTTACTGGCTTCCGAATCACGGTCCGGGGCGACGTCGGATTCATCCTGCAAGGTGTTGGTTTCGCCCACAGCTTCTTCAAGAGTCTGATCGGCAGTGGCGGTCTCGCCGTCGTTATCAGGTGGCAGGTTCAGGGGCTCTTCAGCTTCATTTTCTGACTTGCCGTCAGCAACGGCGTCCGGGGCGGGTTTGTTAGAATCATCAATGGATTCCGGCTTGTTTTCTGTGGTTATTAGATCTTCAGGATCAGGATTCAATATCATACTCCAACTGGCCATCGGCGGGCATCACGACAATTTTATCAAAGGCCGCTTCCTGCTGAATCACCAGGCGTTTCATTCGGCAAAGTTCCAGCATGGCTAGAAACGTCACGATGATTTCGTCGCGATTAAAACAGCGGCGGAACACTTCGTCCAGTTCAACTTTTTCTTTCGTGCTGACGAGGTCCTGAAGGTAGTTGATCTTCTCTTCGACCGTAAATTTTTCCTGCATGTTCGGATTGTAAGTGGGATTGTCCACGAATCGCAAAACACGACTGAAGGCTTTATAGAGAAGGGCGATGTCGACGGAGAGTTCTTCCTGTTCGTCTGCCACGATTTTTACCGGCGGATTATTCCTGAAGATCAGGCGAGCCGCATGTTCCTCCCGACGGCGGAGTTCGCTGGCGGCTTCTTTGAATCGACGGTATTCCACCAATTGACGCACCAGTTCCCGCGCGCTAAGGATCTCGTCGATTTCCTCTTCCTGCTCTTCCGCCTCGGGTCGTGCCGGTAATAATGTGCGCGCCTTGATGCGGATTAACGTGGCTGCCATTACCAAAAATTCACCCGCCAGTTCCAGGTCCAATTCACGCATCATCTCGATATAGTCAAGGTACTGGCGAGTGATCTCTGCAATACGGATATCCTGGATATCCATTTCGTTCACCCGGACCAGGTGAAGCAGGAGATCGAAAGGACCTTCGAAAACCGGGAGTTTAATGGTGTAGGTCATGTTACCGGCTGGCGTATGAATTCGGAGATTGAACTGGTGAGGCTCAGACGTTCCCGCAATATAGCCATCGTCTTTTCTGCTTCTGCCCGGGCGCGGTTGTTTCCATGCTCAAGAATCTGGATCACTTCATCCGGCCGGGATTCATAATAAGCCCGACGTTCGCGCATGGGTTCCAGGAGCTCATTGAGCGCCTGGGCGAGAGCCTTTTTATTATCGATGCACCCGATGGTGGCCGTCCGGCAACCGTCGTGGAGCGACGCGGCATTTGGCTCATTGAAAATGGTCTGGTAGTGGCAGACATTGCAGTTTTCTGGGTGGCCAGGGTCGCTTTTGCGAATGCGGGTGGTGTCGGTCACCATGCTGCGGACCTTCTTGTCGATCACGTCGGCTGGATCGTCCAGGTAGATGCCGTTATCGTAACTCTTGCTCATTTTGCGGCCGTCGAGGCCTAGCAGTTTGGGGACAGGTGAGAGGAGCGGTTCCGGTTCGGGAAAAATTGGATTCAATGGGCGATTCGTACCAGGTTCGATGGGACCACCGTGATGAAAATTAACGCGGCGAGCCATCTCGCGGGCGAGCTCCAGGTGTGGGAGCTGATCTTCGCCGACGGGAACGCCTTCGCCGCGATAGAGCAATATATCCGCCGCCATTAAAACGGGGTACCCTAGGAAGCCGTAGGTTTCCACTTCCTTGTTGGCCAGTTGAAGCACCTGATCTTTATAGGTTGGGTTCCGTTCCAGCCAGGCAAGAGGAGTAAACATGCCCAGCAGCAGAGCCAGCTCTGCATGCTCTTTAATATGGCTCTGAACGAAGATTGTGCTTTTGTTGGGATCCAGCCCTGCGGCCAGCCAGGAAAGCACGCTTTCCCGCATATTAAACGAAAGATTGCCTGGATCAGCATAATCGCTGGTCAGAGCATGCCAGTCGGCCACCATAAAAAAACAGTCGTGGCCTTGCTGTTGGAGGTCTATCCAGGTCTTGAGGGCTCCGAGGTAATGTCCCACATGGAGCCGCCCTGTTGATCTCATACCGCTTAAAATGCGCATCTGTTGCCTTTCACCAGCCGATAAATCTAAACATCGGGTCCATCATTCCCTTAGTGGCCCCTGCGAAAAGAGTTCTCGTTATCGGAATTGATATGATCAAGTATAAGAAGATAATGGAAAAGCGTTCCAGGGTTTCCCAGAGAGGGTAAAACTTGGGGCGCCCGTTGATGACGTAATGAAACAGGACCCGGCTGCCATCCAGGGGTGGAATCGGGATCAGGTTGAAGACGCAAAGCGTTACGTTGACCGCGATAAAGTAAAACCCAAGCTGATTGATAGCGTCATGCTGACCGTTATGGAGAGGCCAGGTTGCGCGCATGATGAGGGTGACCAGCAGAGCGATAACGAGGTTTGATCCGGGCCCGGCCAGGGTGACGAGAACGTCCCACGACGGTTTACGTAATCTGCGCAAGTTAACGGGAACAGGCTTGGCCCAGCCGATTAAGGGGAGGGTGGTGATCGCCGCCAGGATCGGCATGATAATGGTCCCAAAAATATCGATGTGTGATATGGGATTAAGGGTGATTCGCCCCTGCAGGCGGGCTGTGTCGTCGCCGCCCCAGTGAGCCACCAGCGCATGGGCGCATTCATGCACCGAAAGGCTGAAAAGCATGATCGGGAAAATCAGGAAAACTGCAGGGTTAATATCCATAACTGGAGTAGCAGACAACCAGAAGGCGGTCGGTATTTCTGATCGGCGAAAATGGCCCTTCGGCCACCGCGGTTAGGATGGTGAGTGTGGACCGGGTTGATCGCCAGCTCTAGTTAGAATAGGGACTTAATAGGATTTCGGCGCGGGGGTCTGTTCTGCTGTCACTCCGTCGGTGCTGGCCGAATCAGCTTCCGCCGCATCTTCGTCAGAGGCAGCTTTTTCCTCTTGTGCCGGCGGTTCCATGCCTTCGGGGTAAATGATGATAGGTCCACGCACTTCCTCATTGGCTTCAGTCACGATGTTGGGGTCACGTTCTGGCTGTCTGCGGCTGGCTGAAGAAGCCTGGCCTCCTGGGGTTTCTGTATTTCCCATGGCAGAGGCCGTGTTACGCTCCCGAATGTATCGACCCACATTAGCCTGATGCTGGGCGTATGTTTCCGCAAAAGCGTGGTGTCCGTCTCCTTTGTGTACGTAAAAGAGATAAGGAGTTTCCGGAGCTGTAAACGTGGCAAGAATGCTTTCAATGCGCGGGCTGGCAATGGGCCCGGGGGGCAGACCCCGGAACTTATAAGTATTATAAGGGTGATCCACCTGGTAGTCAGAATTTCGCAGGCGCCGCCAGTCGTTTAGCGCGTAGTTTACCGTAGCGTCAATCTGCAGCGGCATATCCTGGGCGATTCGGTTGAAGATGACTGATGCAATCATCGGGCGATCTTCATCCACTCGCGCCTCTCGCTCGATCAGCGAGGCCATAATAATGTGTTCGTGAAGCGTCATGCTGCCGGTGGAAATTTTGTCGTTTATGGACGCCATCTTATCATGGAAGGTCGCCACCATCAAACGAATGAGTTCTTCTTCTTTCATACCCGGACCAAAGTAATAGGTACTGGGGTAGAGATAACCTTCAAGGGTTGGCGCATCCACCTTTAGTGAATTAACAAAATCCGGGTTCTGCACCAGCTCCATGAAGTAGGCGGAATCGAAGGAGTCATATTGGCTGGTGACCAGTTCCGCCACTTCTTGTGCGGTTTTGCCTTCCGGAATCGTCAGCTTGTAATCACTGGATCCCTCCACAAGGCGTCGATAAATATCATCCAGGTTCTGGCCGGAAGAAAAACGATGGACGCCCGGCTTGATCTTATCGCTGTTTTCATAGAAATACGCTAGATACCGCATAAGATACCGATCATCCAAACCCATGAAACTGCCCAGCAGGCCGTCTTTGTGCATGCTGTTAATAATGGATCGGAAATCATCACCCGGGGCAATCGTCACGATGAAGGCTTTGCCACCGGGGCGACCATCATACACCCGGGTTTTGGCGTACCAGGAATACATGCCGAAAATAGTCACGAAGGCAAGGATGCTCAGGATAATTCCAAAGAAAAACATCTTGCCGATGAGGCGGATAAACATGGTGCCGCCGCCCCCACCGCCTCCTCCGCCCTTCACCACGACGGCTTTCACGGGGAACTCTTCGGTTTCTTCTGGTGGGACGGTGGCGACTTCGTCGGGAAAATCAAAAAACGGCTTTGGCCGGGGAGTCGATGCCGCAGTCAGTTCGTCCTGCCAGCCCGCCTCCGGCAGGTTGCCATCCGTTGCCCGGTCATCGCCGGGGTGATTTTTCTGGTTAAATGCATCAAGCATTGTCGTAGAATAGACAATCCCGCGGGGCGGAGTTGTCAGCGTCTCAAAAAATACCATTCCAGTCGGACGCCAGCCATGCAAAGGATCTTCGATCCCGTCCTTGCGAACCGGCGCTGGTCCGAGTGTCCCTTTGGATGTATCGGGAACAAAATGTTTTATGCCTTCCGGATGAAGATCGTGCCCGGGGATTACCGCTGAAATTCCATGGTCTGCCTGTTCTGTCAGAGCCGCAGAGCCGCTCATGAGCGTTTCCGCCATCCAGGAACTATCATCTGGTTGGGATTCGGTTTTGTAGCCGGGGATCATTTCCAGGGTGGGCGGACCCTGCTTCCAGTGGACAACGGCGTTATCGAAGAGATCCGACTCGAATGCCATGACGTGGCGTTCCGGCCACGCATTTGATGACGCCGCCTCCGCCGGCCCTGCGCCCAGGTTCTCCGGTAAATGAAGCGCACTCGTCCAGCCGCTGCCCGTATGGACAGGTGAGGTCCACACGACATCCACCGGCGACGATGCCACCCCTTGGGCAGGGGAGCCCGCCGGCGGAGTTGCCATGGCTCCGGAAGCCGCAGCGTCCCCCGTCGTTCCCGGAAAATCCCTCGGATCAGATGGCTTGTTGTTTGCGCTCACAATATCATATCCCGCATTAATGCAGCTTGTGGATAATTGGACTGGAGACGGCTGTGCAACACAAAAACAGCCTCGCAAAACCGGCGTCAAGATTGTTCCCTGACAGTCAGGCGATTCCGCTGGACACTGTTGAAGTTTTAGTAATGGCTACCGTATTGCAGACAAACAAAAATGCTATCCCTCCCATGAAGGAGATGACCGTGTTACAAAGCTATTTCCGGGCGACGCTGGTCGCCATCTCCGTAACGACATGCCTGCCATTTGGTATGGCCCAGCAAAACGCCCCCGCCGGGGCTGACTCGCCTGTGACACTCGGGGCGGTGCGACCCGGTAATCTGGTTCTGCCACAGATCTCCATCCAGATCGGCGGTGAAGCCAATGCCGGACAGATTATCCAGGCCGACCTGCAACTGGCAGACATCGCCGCACCTCCGTCTAACGCAGCTGCGGCTTCCCAGGCCGCCGAGGCTGATCGGCAGTTGGGTCAAGGTGTAGACTTTGACGCGTGGACCGCCGCCGGTGTGCGCTATGTGCTGCGCGGTGTCGTTAATGGACCAAACGGCCAGGCTGAACTTTTTGATGCTGCCAGCCGTCAGCGCTTGTTTGGCAAGACCTATCAGAACGCCGGTGAAGGTCGCCGTCTGGCCCATAAAATTTCTGACGACGTGATGCAGGCCGTTACCGGCGGGCCCGGGATTTTTTCGAGCCGGATCGCATTGCTGACCGGGCAGGCCACCGGCAAACGCGAAGTGGCCGTCATGGATGCTGATGGAGCAAACCTGACGGTGTTGACGTCGGAAAACGCCATCGTGGCTACTCCCGCATGGGGCCGTGGCGGTAACGAGATCTTTTTTACCTCGTATTCTGACAACAACCCCGATCTTTATGCTATTACCCTTAACCGCCAGCGGTTTCCTGTCAGTCGTCGCCCCGGCCTCAATACCAGCCCGAACTGGTCTGAAGCCGCAGGACGCCTGGCCTTGACCCTGAGCAAAGACGGCAACACAGAAATCTATACCATGGCCGCCGATGGTGGAAACCTGGCGCGCTTGACCAATAATCAATCGGCTGATACCGCCCCAGCCTGGAGCCCGGACGGCACACAAATCGCCTTTACCTCTGATGAAAGCGGTCTGCCGCAGATCTATGTGATGTCCGCCAACGGCAGCAACCGCCGCCGGGTATCGCCCGGGGGATACAGCGATTCTCCATCCTGGAGCCCCGACGGACAAAAACTGGCATACGTGAAACGGGAATCAGGAGGCTTTAACATTTACGTGCTCGACCTGAGATCGGGACAAAATTCCCAGATCACCAATGGCGGAGACAACTGGGAACCCTCTTGGGCCCCCAACAGCCGACACCTCGTGTTCGCGGGAACCCGCGGTGGTCAACGAAACATTTACCTGGTAAACACCGAGACCAAGCAGGCCAAGCAACTGACAAAACAAGGAACATTCAGCTCACCCGTATGGGGCCCCCTGTTGCCGTAACAAGTTTTTCAAACACCATCATTCTTTATCCAAGATGTTTTGCACAAAAAGAAGCTGGATCCAAGCAGCTGAGTAAAGTTGCAACTATGCATCGACAGGCGCCGAGCTCGTGCTAGATATTGTTAGAGCAAAGTCGTCTTTTCATATGCACACAAAGGATCAAGACTGAACTAATGGCGTCAGAAGATATAAGAAATGTCATAATCGGATGTGTGATGATTCTTGCAGGCTTTGCTGGGGGTTACATTCGCAAAAGACTTGATAAGAAATTTGGGCTGGCGCATGGAACTGCCGCACCAAGTTTTAACCGGAAGTCTTTTCTTCAAGCTTTCAACAACTTGCATTATTTGCGGCTTATCGTCAAAATCGGACTTTGTTTTGTTGTCTCAATAATAGTGTATGGTGCATTAAAAAGATTTCCTTGGCCCATATTTATGGTGTTTATGGTTCTGCCTTTTGTGCACTATTATTGGAAGGTGAAAAAAGGCCCGGTGTCCAACGATGCTGATACTGACATTTCGTTTGAAAACATAGTTGCTGCGTTGCTCACCATGTTATTGGTTGGTATTTACATATACCAAGATATGATCAACTCATCAGGCCACATGCCGTGGTGACTCAAACGCGGCTAGTGTAGGTTAACGTTAGTCCATAGCCACTAAGCATGGTTCTTGTAAATAAAATTTTCATGATGCTTTCTGCCATTAATTGCAAAGAGGAGATTGGGTTTTTCAGAGGTCTCGGATCATCTGGGTTCAATGCGCGGAGTATACTATAGTTCCGATGGCGAGCCGCTGTGGCAATACCGTCCGTATGCCTATGATGCATGGCAAATCATCGGAGATCCGGGCACACCAAATTCATCTTTAAACCGTCACCTCACCGGCCACTTCTATAATCGCCCAACGGGACTGTACCTCGCACCGTACCGCGCCTATGATCCAGAAACAGGACGCTGGCTAAGCCGCGAACCCTTGGGGCTTGACGGGCTGAATTTGTATCGTTATGTTTTTAATGATCCGGTGAATTATGTGGATCCGGATGGTTTAGACGCAACCGGTGATGCCGCCGTAGCTATGCTGAGCGCCTATTATAGGAGGCGGAGTAGGAATTGTCGGCGGGACAAAGGCAGGAGGTACATCCTTTGAAGTCGAAAGGTAAAAATGCAGACATTTTCGGCGAGATGGCCGAACTGTACGACAAAAACGAGTATGTTTCTTTGACCAAATTGTGCAGAAAAATCATACAATCCAGCCGCAGCAGCTTGTATGACCTGCATGTAGCTCACAGTTTTTTAGCTCTTTCTCAACTGCGAACGCACAAGTTCTCATACGCGGTTAAAAACGCTGAAAAGGCTTTGGAATGGTTTCCTACATGTCCATGGGCCAGATGGGTAGCTCTTTATGCGTATGAAGCCAACGGCATCAATAGGTTTGACAAGAACTCGGTTGTTAGGGGGATAGGACTAGGTGAAGAAATATTAAGTGATGGAACGACTCACATTGAAAGGGATTTGTGCTCAAATAATATCTCGGAAGCAGGTAAGATGTCACTGTTAAATGACTCACGATTCTTACTTGCGTTTCTTTATGCTGATATCCAATGCTACAAGGAGGCATGCTATTACCTCCAGACGTTTTGGCAAACATATCCGGGCACAACGAGTGAATTCACAAAGGAAGAGGCCGAAGAGGGACTGGCCCGAGTTAAGAGTATGCCGGAAATGTCGGCGTGAACATGATGTGCGCGCATGATGGGAAATTACGATAGTGTCAAAGCTATGTCCCAACGCGCTGCGACGGATGTGCCCATCGCTGATCCAAGGGAATTTCTTGCCCCCGTGAAACATGCGACAGATATGCGACAGTTTGGTATTTTGTAAGAGGGGTAAAACTACGAGATTTTACCGGGAGCGTTACGCCACGCAGGTTTAAACTGGTGCGCCCGACAGGATTCGAACCTGTGACCTTTAGCTCCGGAGGCTAACGCTCTATCCAGCTGAGCTACGGGCGCCCGTGTGTCGATGGGCCATGCCTATGGAATGGCGGCGATCGGCGGTTGGACTTACACTGCGCTTCCTGATTTTGTTCTTGCCAGCCCGCCGATACGCCACATAATGCCGTGTCAGGGCCGCACAATCACCCTGGTCTTGCCGGTCTTGGCTTTGGAGTAAAGCCATACCGCCCATTCGCGTGGCACCCGCACGCAGCCACGACTTTCCGTGCTGATATCTCCCGAGTGGATCGCGTGGGCATCGGTGAAAAAAACCGAGTAGGGCATAGGCAGTTTATACTTAAAAGAAACGTAATCCACCTGCTTCTTCTTCACCGTGAAGCGCCCGGTCGGGGTGGGGGTGCTCGGCTTGCCAATACTCACTGGAAAGTAATAGCCGTCATGGTAACCCAGCTTCTTGCCTTTCCAGATATAAATAGGCGAAGAGGCCGAGGCCGCCGCCGCCACCATTATTATTAATGTCAGCAGCATCATCCGGAAAATAGTGTTGCCGTTAATAGAGAAAGTTGAAACCCTGCTCATAGCGTTTCCCTCCTGTTGAAGTTCATGGTTGCGTTTTACAGGGAGCAAACACCAAGCCAGAAATCCCGTTGTAGGAGAAAGAAATTACAGGATCGACCACCTTTCCGGGTTTCGAACCACTATTCGACCACTTCTCCCACGGTCTTGCCATGGAGAAAATCAACCAGAAGTGAATGGTACTGTTCAGGCACCTCAAGGTGGGGGATATGATCTACATTCTCCAGCTCCACCAGGCGCGAATCAGGAATTGCCCGCGCCGTTGCCCGTCCAAGCTCCGGGTAGTTTCCGAGAGTTGCCAGCACCTCCGGTGTCACAAACCCGCGCCCCAAGGTTGTCCGGTCCTCCTGACCAATAATAATCAGCGCAGGAGCCTTGATAAGCGGAAACTCATGCACCACCGGTTGCTGATAAACCATCTGATATGTCAGCGCCGCAGCCATGGCCCAGCGCGGATATTCCCCGCCCAGCGTAATCCGTTTCCGAACCTCCACATATCGCTCGAAAACCTCCGGCTTCCAATCGACCACATAACCCTGCAGAAACGCCCGTATCTTAGCCGTATCCGTGTTGTTCAGCTCGCTATTGTAAACCTGCTCCGTAGAAAGGGGCGGAACCTTAAAACGGTAATCCTCCAGACCGATCGGATTTTCCAGCACCAGCTTTTCCACCCGGTCCGGATAATTCAGGGCCACCCGCGCGGCAACCATTCCACCCATACTGTGGCCGACCACGGCAAACTTATCCACTTCGAGGTGATCCAGCAAGGCCAGCGTATTGCTCGACAGCAGATCAAAGCTGTACTGGATATAAGGCTTCGACGATTTTCCGAACCCGATCTGATCCGGCATGATCACTCTGTATCCCGCCTCTGAAAGGACATTGGCCGTGTCCTCCCAGTAGCTGGAGTAAAAATTCTTTCCATGAAATAACACCACCGTGCCGCTGGCCTCGCCCTCCTGAGGCGCCACGTCCATGTAGGCCATGCGCACGTCTTCCCCTTCACTCTTCAGGGGGAAGTAATCCACCGGAAAAGGGTACTCATAACTCTCCATGGCAATGCCCAGTGCCTCGGTGTACTCCGGCGCGTCTGAGTTTTGCTGGCCCACCGCACCGCCAATCGGCAATGCCAATACTGCGACAGCGGCCAAAGCGTGTAAAGTCGATAACTTCATCATTTCCTCCAGAGGGAATTAGCGATTTTCATGTCGCAGACAACAGGGGATTAGAGGCCCTTGCAGTGCGAAAACTCTTTACTAAGTTGACACATCGAATCCGTGTAAGTTCATAGGCTGGATGGTTTAATCCGCAGGATTGAGGAGACAGATGTCATTAGAACCCCTAAGAGAAGCCCTTCGCGCATTTGTTAATGAGCGCGACTGGCAACAGTTTCATACCCCGAAAAACTTGTCTATGGCGCTGGCTGGTGAAGCTGCCGAAATTCTCGAGCTTTTTCAGTGGCTTTCAGCCGAACAAAGCCGGCAGCTGCCCGAATCTAAAAGAGAAGAAATTCGTGATGAGATCGGGGATGTTCTTATATACCTGGTTCGCCTGGCAGACGAGCTCGGAATCGATCCCCTCGACGCCGCTTTTGCTAAAATCGAGAAGAACCACAAAAAATATCCCGCAGATCTGGTCCGCGGTCGCGCCGACAAATACACCGAGTATCAGAAGGACAAAAAGTAGTCGATTTTTTCCACCAAAGCCCAGAACCCGGTTTTCATTCCCCAGAGCGAAAAAACCGGCCGCTTTTCGGAAATAGCAACAATTTTTATTTTGACAGCAGAATCTCCCCTGACTGAGTGTCCCTATAGTTCGAGTACTTAGATGTACTTGAACAGACACAGGATCTTTCGAATCTAAGAGCGCGACAGCCTCTCGGGCTGAAGCGCCAGCGTGTTCTTTGACAACTCAGGAGGTAGAGACGTTTCCATGGAAACCGGTGATATAGTCACGGTGGTCGTGTGCGCGATAATCATAGCAGTTATCAGCGCGGCCATCTATTGGGTACTTAATAAGCGCAACGAAGACCTCGTAGAATCAGCAGAGCGAACTGCCAAGGAAATTATTGAAAAGGCAGAAGTTGAAGCGGATAACATTCGCAAAACAGCCGAGCTGGAAGCTAACGAGCGAATCGCGGAGAAAACCAGGCAATTCGATAAGGATAATCAACGTCGCCGCGGCGAAGTTGAGCGAATCGAAAATCGCCTGAAAAACAAGGAACGCACGCTCGATAATAAAATTGAGCAATACGAGCGGCGGACCCGACAGCTCACTGAACGTGAGCAGCAGTTCGAAGAACGTCAGGCCAGCTTCGCCAAGCGCGACGCTGAACTGGCACGGCTTGAAGAACACAGCCGCAAAAGGGCCGAAGAGATCAGCGGCATGACAGCAGAAGAAGCCAAAAAAGCTCTTCTCGAAAGCCTCGAAACCACACTACGGCATGAACAGGCACAAATCATCCGCCGTGTGGAAAGTGAAACCCGCGAACTGGCAGCAAGAAAAGCTCGTCAGATCGTAACCCTCGCCATCCAGAAATGCTCTTCCGAGCAGGTCTCCGAATCCACCTGTTCCGTCCTGGCACTTCCTTCCGAGGATGTCAAAGGCCGGATCATTGGACGTGAAGGCCGGAATATCCGCGCCCTGGAGGCTGCCACAGGCGTCAACCTGATCATCGACGATACGCCTGAGGCGGTGGTTCTTTCCTGCTTTGATCCGCTCCGACGCGAAATCGCACGCCTTTCCCTGGAAAAGCTGCTCGCTGATGGACGCATCCATCCGGCACGGATCGAAGAAGTCGTTAAAAAGACTGAGAAAGAACTACTGGAGCACCTGCGACAGGAAGGTGAACAGGTGGCATTTGACCTCGGAATTCATGATCTTCATCCGGAAGTTATCAAACTGCTGGGAAGACTCAAATTCCGTACGTCGTACGGGCAAAACATCCTGCTCCATGTGGCTGAAGTTGCCAATCTCTGTGCATCAATGGCAGCCGAACTCGGTGCCGACGTACAGGTGGCCAAGCGTGCAGGATTGCTGCATGATATTGGCAAAGCTATCAGCCATGAAGTGCAGGGAACCCACGCCCTCATCGGTGCCGATCTCTGTAAGAAATATGGAGAAAGCGCCCCGGTGGTGCATGCAATCGCAGCCCACCACAACGAAGAAGAACCCCGTACTCTTGTGGCAATCCTGGTTCAGGCGGCAGACGCCATATCCGCTTCACGCCCCGGCGCACGGCGCGAAAGCCTGGAAAGCTACGTCAAACGACTCGAGAAGCTGGAAGAAATCGCAAACAGCTTCCCCGGCGTAGAAAAGACTTACGCTTTACAGGCAGGACGCGAAGTCCGGATCATGGTAGAACCCGAAACCATCAATGATGGTGAAGCTGCCGCACTGGCCCGCGATGTAACAAAACGCATTGAAACTGAACTCGAATATCCCGGTCAGATTAAAGTGACCGTACTACGGGAAAAACGAATCGTCGAATATGCAAAGTAACTAAAATCAACAATCAACACTAGCTGATTCATTTACAGGAAACATCTACGAAACACTTGAAGAGATGCCAGACCGTCCCGGCCGGCGCAGTTAAAGCCCGGCCGGGACGTTTGGATCTGGAACTTCATCGAATCGCATTAACAATTGCCTCCTGGGTTAAAAACCAGACCGAACGGTCACCCCCCCAACCAAAAAAGCAGCGCTTTTTTAACCCTGCCACATTAAATCATCCCGCTGGCCGAACCGGCTGAGTATCCTGCCTCGAAACCCTTCCCGTATCATTTCGCCCCAAGTGATGACCCAGCACCTTCTTTGCATCTTCAGGATTTTCTCCCGCCACCCGCAAACTAAACATAAAGTGAGATCCCTCACCCTGGCGACTCGACACCCGGATGTCCCCTCCGAGTTGCTGCACGATATGCTTCACAATCGCCAGCCCCAGACCGCTCCCGCGCGCGCGACCGCTGGACGCACTTTTCGTCCGATAAAAGCGCTCGAACACCCGTCCCAACTCTTCCGGGGCAATCCCCGGTCCATCATCTTTCACGTGCGTCCACGCAAAATCTCCCTTGCGCTCCATCCACACAAGCACTCGCTCGTTTCGGTCAGAATACTTAATCGCATTATCCAGCAAATTGACCAGGATACGCTCTATGTGCTCAGGATTCGCCAGCACCGTTAATTCGACCCCGTCAGCCGGTTGAAAATCCACCTCAACATTCTTCATCCGTGCCAGCGGGCTCACCGCATTAATAGCATCTTGAACATGCTCACTCAGGCCTATCGGCGAAAGTTCAATATGGGTCGCAGGGTTTTCGAGGCGGCTCAAGCTGAGCAGGTCCAGCATAAGATTATGCAGTCGTTCCGTATGCTCAAAAATCACCGGCAGAAACTGCTTAACGCGCTCAATAGTGAGAAACTGTGGGTCCAGCAGCGTTTCAATATAACCCTTTACTGCCGTCAGAGGAGTACGCAATTCGTGCGACACGTTGGCGATAAAGTCCTTACGAAGCTGTTCCACCCGCTTTACCTCAGTTTGATCCTGCATCGTAAACACATAAACGTCCGACCGTCCCGCCACGGCCGAAATTGCCAGGTTGCGCAAGGTGCCGTCCGATGAAGTCGGATTCAGGCTAACCAGTGATTCCGTCTCACGAGCCCTCGAAATGCAGTCCTGTAATAAACCTGTATCAAAACCAATCCGTTCCAAATCCCCAAGCCGATCCGTCGATCCAAAAAGCTTCTTCCAGTGGCCGTTTGCGATAATAATATCCGGACCACCGAGATACAGACAGATTGGTTCAGGAATAACCTGGATCACATCCGTCGAAAAAGAAAGAGCGCTTTCGTTCATCGTGTCACACCTCACTTCAAAAAGTTAGACAGCACAATCAGTCGATTGTCCCACAACCTGTGCCCATCATTTTGCCGGCCCCGCCCAGCGATACCCCACACCGCGCACCGTGGCCACATAATCCGCAGCATCACCCAGTTTCTGACGCAATCGTTTAATATGGGTATCCACGGTTCGTTCAGTCACATTCGGCATATAACCCCAAGCCTCTTCCAACAGACGCACCCGGCTGAAAACAGTCCCGTTGCCCCGCATCAATGTAATCAACAACCGCATTTCCGTCGCCGAGACATCCACCGCCTCATCATTAACTGTGACGTAGAAACGGCTTTCATCGATCGAGAGAATTCCAGAAGTCTCCGGGCCTTGGCCTCCGTTCTCAAACTCCCGCGAGGCAACAAGCCGGTTTACCCGAAGCATAAGTTCCCGCGGCGAAAATGGCTTCGTAACATAATCGTCCGCACCCATCTCCAGACCCAGGATGCGATCAGCTTCTTCGGCCCGCGCCGTCAAAAGAATCACCGGGACGTGAGCGAGGCGCTTGTCTCGACGCAGAATCTTCAGCAGATCAATCCCGTCAAAATCCGGCAGCATTAAATCTAGAATTACCATCGCCGGCACCTTGTTTCCATGAGCCAGGTCCAGGGCCTTGCGCCCCTCCGCGGCCACCACGGGCTCATATCCCGATTGCTCAAGGTGGAAAGCCAGAAGATCGCTAATTGCCTGTTCATCTTCAACAACTAGTACAAGTGGACGAGTTCGGGTCACTTCAATGTCCTTTCATCCGCAGGGTATAAACCCAGGCTGCCATTCAATACCGCGTCCGGCTCTCTTCGAACTGTGACAATTCAATGGCAGGGCGCGCGAGAAATCATTTGCTGAATTTTTCCACAGGTCAGTCCGGTATTTGCTTCATAATCTGGCTACCCAACATCATACCTGCGGTATAAAAATTGCATAACTCTAAGTGAAATTTTCACAGAAATGAATTCCGATGGCTTCCAGTATCAATTCGCAGTCAGAAGCAGCATCAGAAGCTATTGATGAAGAATCGTTGAAAAACCCCACAGCACAAAACGAGAAGACACCGGGAACTTGACATGATGGAATCGGCCGCACGTACAGCGAAAAAAGTGGTTGAGAAATTACGGGATGCTGCGCAGGATGTATTTTCAAGATTAGCGGCCAAAAAGCCCGCCGTCTCCGTAGTAGGCAACCCCAGATCTGCAGAACCTTCAGGAGCTGATTTCAAAGTGGCGAAAAATTCCAGCATTAGTGCATCCGACCAGACAATGGCAGGGGCCCTCGCCCACGGAATCACTTCCGATGACGTGCGCCGGACTATGCATAATCTGTCCAGTTCAGAGGATGTTGCAGCCGAATCTGAAGACTTCGTCGATTCCGCAACCGATGTCCGTGAGCATTACTTTGATGCTCAGCCCGCCGCACCGCCCCCTCCGCAGCCGCCACGAGATGTTCCGGATGAATACGGCGACACAAAAATCATGTTGATGGTGCGAGACCCCGAGTGGGTTCATGCTTACTGGGAGATCAACGACGAAACCCGCAGTCATCTTGGACTTCCACGGGATAAAGCACCCGGCAAGCGCCTGGTGATTCGCGTATACAAAGTTACCGACACCACTTGGCCCGTCGATCAAGCCCATTACTTCTTCGATGTGGAAGTGCCCTACGAGGCCCGAAGTTGGTATGTCAACTTGCCTGAAGCCAACCAGCAGTGGTGCGCCGAACTAGGCGTTCTTGATAACGAAGAGAACTACACCGCCATCTGCCGCTCCAATGCCGTCGTGACGCCGCGAAATACCATCAGCGACCGGATCGATAGCGACTGGATGACAGTCGAAGAATCATTTGAAAAAATTACCCGCCTCTCTCGCGCAGAAATGGAAGACCATCTCCGCGGTGCCGGAAGCCCCGGCAGCGAAGCAATTCTCCGCACGATTAATCGGCAGCTCACCGCCGTCCTCCATGGAGAAAAGATCGCCCTCAGCAGTGGAATTTTTTCCAGCGAATCCGGCCTGCCTGATCGCTCCAGGAACTTCTGGCTGCAGGTCCACACCGAACTGATTCTTTACGGAGCCACAGAGCCCGACGCAAAAGTTACCGTCCAGGGCCGCAATGTGGAATTGAATCCTGACGGAACTTTCTCCATGCGTTTTGCCCTTCCGGACGGCGTTCAGGTATTGGATGTTCGTGCAGTCAACAAAGCGGGCGATCTCGAAGAAAACATTACGCCCGTGGTGGAACGCACCACGCAGTAACTAATCTCACTTTGTGCAGAGGGGGATTAGCGGACATTAATCGTCTCACTGTTCGTCACAAGCACGTCGACCTTCTGGTCCCAGGATTCAACCGCGACCCTGTCGATAACTTGCAAATCATAAGCAAGCCCAACGGCTAAAGAACTATTTTTGCGGCCCTTAAGCAAACGATCAAAATAACCTCCGCCAAAGCCAATCCGAAAGCCGTTTCGGTCCCACACAAGGCCCGGAACAAGATAAATGTCAACTTCGGTCTGGTGACAAATGGGCCCGTTATACTTGCTTGTCAAGGGTCTGTCGTTGAATTCATCCAAATGAAAACATCCATCGGCAGGCATGGCCTTATGGGATGGGTCGGGCGTTAAAATTGTTTTACCCATCTCCAACAGTGCCCTAAGCAACTCTTGGGTGGACACCTCTCCCCGGTTATTTAGATAAGAAAAAATGACTCGGCTGTCCTTTATTTCTGGTAAATCAAGGACCCGCCTTGCAATTTCACTGTCCCACTTTGATCGGTCCGCAGGATCAATCGACACCCGCATCTGTCTGTATTGCTGTCTTAATTGTTGTTTGTCTTGTGTGTTGTCACTCATGGAGTTATCAATCAGGCCTAAATGAAAAGCTTAAAGTTTAAGAAATGGCTCAAACACCCCTCAACCTGGATCGGTTGCGTGATTCTGTTGGGCTGGATAGTTACAATGGGGATGTTATTAAAAGACCATAACCGGACTGGGGATATTCCGACCCTCGACCCTAGTTCCTCTGATTTCTTCGGATCAGTGCAAGCTCTCGAGCGCTGGAATGATATCGAAGAATGGATGGAAATCGTCCAGGTTAATCCTGAAACCGGGGATACCCGAACCGTAGGGGCCAGCCGGACAACCATCGTCTTACTGGACGACGCCACCACCGCCACCGCCTATCGCGGTGAGTTCGTGATCAGCGCAAAATTATCCCCCCTGTTACCGCAGGGGACTATCGCAGGCAATGCAATATTGGACAGGTATGGGTCCCTGACAGAGTTTGGCGTCAGAGGACAGGTGGGCCAATTGAAGTTATCGTCGCAAGGCGTAGTCCTTAATGATCTGCTTTACTTGCACGTGGATAACATGAATGAAATCAACCGGATTAAAAAGAGGCTCGATCAGCCCGTAACCTTCAATGAAATGCTGCGACCTTCCTTGGCGCGTCACATGAAACTCGAGCCCGGTGAAAGAATGTCAAGCCCCATAGTTGACCCGCTCACTGGTCAGCACCGGGGATCCATGCGTTTGGAAGTACTACAGAGAGAAGCCATAGTTATCAATGGACGCCGGATTTCTGCTCTCCGCGTAAAGTCATCCATAGGTGATATAGAAACCCTGATGTGGGTGGATGAGGAAGGCCGAACTCTCCGCAGGAATCTCGTTAACAATCTCCGTATGGACCGCGTCGACAAGGAAGCCGCCCTGGAAATCATTCCAACTCTCGCCGACGAAATCGACTTCCCGTCCCTGGATCTCACCGAGTTTCGAGAAGTTCCGGTAGATTCTGGAGAAGCAAGCGGCAACCCCGGCAGCGGCCAGATGGGGTTCCTTAACGTGTTTTTGCGATAGCCGCCGCCTTGCGGACTACCTCATCCGTCGCCTCAATATGGGCGTTCGTGTGGGCTGCCGACACAAACCACGCCTCATACTGGCTCGGCGGCACATAAACCCCATGATTCAGCAAATGCTTAAAAAACACCGCGAATTTCTCTGTATCGCACCGCTTCGCATCCCTATAATTCCGCACTGGCTTGTCCGTAAAAAATGGCGTCAACAGCGACCCAACCTGCTGAATCGTAACCGCAATCCCCGCTTCGCCAAAGCCTTCCGCCATCCGCTCTTACAGTTTTACCGCATAGGAGTTCAGCATGTCATAAAGGCCAACACCCAGCT
>CAYUGQ010000030.1:0-24113 GCA_964444305.1 uncultured Candidatus Sumerlaeota bacterium | reverse complement strand
CAGAGCCGGTTCAATTTAACGACGTCAGCGCCTCCTACGCCGAACAGCGCGACGCTATCCATGCAGCCATGGACGAAGTCCTCCGTCGCGGTGATTTCATCAATGGACAAGCCATCACCCGCTTCGAGCAGGCTTTTGCCCAATACACTAACAGCGCCGCCTGCGCCGGATGTGCCAACGGAACCACCGCCCTCGAACTGGCCTTAAAAGCTGCTGGAATCAAACCCGGCGATGAAGTCATCACAACTCCCATGACCTTCATCGCCACTTCCGAAGCAATCACCCTCGCCGGTGCCACACCCGTCTTCGCTGACATTTCCCCCCGGACTTTAAACCTCGACCCCGACGCCACTCAGGCTGCCATCACCCCCCGCACCCGCGCCATTCTCTTCGTTCACCTCCACGGAAATCCCGGCGGCGCAATCGAATGTGCAGAAATAGCCCGCCGCCACAATCTTCTCTTTATCGAAGATTGCGCCCAGGCTCACGGTGCCCGCCTTCCCCACGGCGACCATGTCGGCACCCTCGGCACCGCCTCAACCTACAGCTTTTTCCCCGCAAAAAACCTTGGTGCCTTCGGCGATGCCGGGGCCGTCTGCAGCAACAACAGCGACCTCGTCGCCCGCGCTCGCCGCATAGCCAACCATGGTCGACAAGATAAATACGTTCACCTGGAAGAAGGCACAAACGCCCGCATGGACACCATTCAGGCTGCCATCCTTCACGCAAAGCTCCCCTCTCTGGATGCCCACGTTGATCAAAGAAATAAAATCGCCAGCCAATACGCTGACGCTCTTAAAAACCTGCCCCTCCACCTGCAACCCCCTCCCGACGGTTGCCGCCACGCCTGGCATCTGTTCACCGTTCGTACCCCCCGCCGTGACGAACTCCAAAATCACCTGACCACCCACAACATCCAAACCGGCATCCATTACCCAATCCCCCTGCACCTGCAACCGGCTTACGAAAACCGGAACCTCAAAGGCCAATTCCCCATTGCCGAACAAACCGCCCGGGAAACCCTTTCCCTGCCCATGTACCCCCAGCTTCCCGAGCGCGACATCGCCCGCGTCATAGACACCGTCCAAAGCTTCTTCCGCTAATTCTGCCTCCTGCCGCTCTCTTACGGCAGCTCTTTACCGATCACGCCCCAAAATTTGTAGGCTCCAGATCGACAAGCTCCAGCCCGATCCCCTTCCGCGCAATGAAATCCTCGGTCCGCGCCACCAGGTTCATCTCCTCCAAACCCAGCTTAAACGTCTCCTCAAACAACTCGGCGAATTCCGTAGCCGCCTTCGTGGCCTGACTGGAAAAATAGACCTCCCCCGTCTCAAAGTTCCAGGCCATTTCAAAGAAGTTTGTCACCGGAGAAACAGAGCGAATCATCTTCTCTTTCACCAGTTCCCGCACTTCATTAACCTCTTCCTTGCTCAGCTTCCGCCCACTGCGCTCCTGGCGCTTCGCACGCAAAGCCTCACCAATTTGCGCCTTCAACATCGGAGCAGAAATCGACTTCTTGTCGCGTCGCAACCCTAACAGAATGTATTTCCCCAGCACCACCTTTTCCACCGCCAGGTTCCCATCGAGTGGGTCAAACGGAGGGACCCACCCGATGGAATATTCCGGATTCGTCTGCGGATTAATCTCGCGAAAAGCATAACGCGCCAAATTCTGGGCAAGCGTCTGCTGGAAATCACCCGGGATATCATCCACCACACGAAACTTTCGAAACGTAAAACTGCCGGAAAACAAACCCATACCGCTTAAACCGCTCCTGAATTATTAGCACTGTCGTCATCCGCCGGTGCAGCATTGGGAGTCGGGCTTGCTTCCACCTCAGGCTCCAGTGTCGGCGGCGGAATCACTTCCGGGGCCGAACCCGGCGTCACGTCAGCGATAGGCGTTGCCGTCGGCGAAGGCGTCGCTTCAGGCAAAGCCTCCGGCTCCGGGGTCTGCTCAGGTGCCGGCGTCTCCTGCGCAGCCTGCGGCGCAACCGCGGTCTCCGACGCATCAGCCGCCTCTTCCTCATCACCGCTCATCGACGAAGCCGGCACAGGCTGCCCCTCAGGGCTCAACTGCATCTCCGCAGCCACAAACTGACCATCTTTCACCTGCGCCATCTGCACAGGGCGCTTGCTATCGCCATTCTCATCAAAGAACGTCTCACCCACCACACCCGCATGGGCATTTTCCGGCGTATCAAGAGTCTTCAAATATTCCAGGACAGCATCCCGCGAAAAGCCATTCTTCTTGATGCCTTCGCAAATAATATCCAGGGCATCATAGCTCAGAGCAGCCCACGCATCCGGCTCCTCCTTATACTTCTCACGGTAAGCTGCCGCAAACTGCTGCGCCCGCTCACCACCCAGGTCAAACAGGAACGGGCACGAAATGATCGACCCCTCCACAGCCTCATTCCCCAGGCTGATATACTGCTGAGAGAAAACGCCGTCACCACCAATAATCTGCACATTCACCCCCATATTCCGGGCCTGCCGTGCAATGTTAGCGGCCTGCGTATAAAGACCCGCAATCAAAAGCACATCCGGAGCAGGCTGCTGACCCTGCACAATCTGCACCTGCGAACGGAAGTCAGGCGCATTCTTATCATAAGCCTGCTCCACCACCACGTTCATCCCCAGCTTCAAAGCCTCCTCTTTAAAGCTGTCCCTCAGCCCCGTGCCATAGTCATCATTGTCATAAAGAATCGCCGCATTCTTTTTACCCAGAACATTCGCCGCATACGTCGCCAGCGAAACTCCCTGGAAAGCGTCCGTAAAAATGTTCCGATAAGTATAATCCGAATCCAGAGTCACCTCAACATTGGTGCTCCCCGGAGAAAACTGCACAACTCCCGCCGACTGATAAATCGTCTTTCCCGCCAGCGAACAAGAGCTGTTAAAGTGACCAATCACCGCCAGTACAGACTCATCACTGGCCAGCGTAGTTGCCACCGTCTGGGCCTGATCAACCCTTCCAGCATCATCCTGCAGGCTCAAAACAAGCCGGCGACCATCAATGCCACCATCCTCATTCAACTGCTCAGCATACAGTTCCAGCCCTTTCTGAATCTGAATTCCAAACTGACTGCTGTCCCCCGTCAGCGGGGCCGCAACGCCAATAACAAAGCTGTCACCATCAGCCCCCGACGAACCCCTTCCGCCTTCTCCACCGCTACCACCGCATCCTGAAAGCGCGACAGCCGCCGTAGTCGCCCAAAAAATTCGACTCCGCAAAAAATTTCGTATACGCATAATTGTGAACTCTCTTAATTCGAATAGTACCCGCGGTATACACCCATCCTCCTGTAGAACAACGATTTTTTTGCATTGCCGCGCTATATTTTCGACATCTCATTAAAAGCGTTGCCCTTTTATTAAAGGACCATCACTCGTTTTCAGTTGAAAGGATTTGGTCAGGTTTTATGTCCCGACTTTTAATTATTAAAGGGCCAAACAAAGGCGTTTCTTACCTGCTAACCGATCGCACCCGCATTGGCAGGCTCGGCGAAAACGAGATACAGGTTTCCGACCCCAACGTTTCCCGCATTCATGCAGAAGTAATCCGGGAAATTAATGGCTTCACTATCTACGACCGGGGCTCCAAAAACGGCATCGAAGTTAACGGCCAGGCCGTTGCCGAACAAAAACTTAAAGCCGGCGATTTAATCAACATCGGCAGCGCCAGCTTCTTATATGACGGCTCTCTCTACATCCAGAATGCCCGCTTCTCCTGCAGTCCTATAGTCGTTTTAGAAGCCGGGCAAGACCACGTCACAAAAACCGAACTCAAAACCACTAAAGATACAGATGCCGCCGTAATTGCAGAAAGCATCAACCAGATACTGGAACAACCCTCCGGCAAGCCAGACCTCCTCAGGAGGCTCAGCGCCACCCTCCTGGCCACTTTTGATGCCAACTATACAGCCATCCTGACACAGGACTATTTCAACGGACCACTTAACCCCGTAGAAGCCGCTCCGCGGGCCCGCCATTGCGTCCTCAGCAGACAGCTTCTCGACGAATGCCTCGAATCAAAACAACCCGTGACAGGAACCCTCTCCCCAGATTGGAAAGAGTTGGAAAATCTGTTGGAACTGGGCGATGAACCAAAGCCTACATCAATCAATCTGCTCATGGCACCCCTCTCCGGTCCAGATGGCACCCATGGGGCAATCATTATCGCCCGGGATGACGACCGAGAATTTAACCAGGCCGAAGCCGCTGCTCTACAGATTGTAACAGCCATCGCCACCTTGGCCCTCCAGGTCACTCCAGACATCCGCCTGCAGCCTCAAGACAAATCCGGCACCGATCAGAAATCCTTCAGCACCCGCAGTCTTCGCATGCAGGAAATTTATAACTCCGCCCGCCGTGCCGGACCAGGCCATGCCCCCATCCTCATCACCGGAGAAATCGGCTCAGGCAAAGAAACCCTCGCCAAATTTATCCATGAAGTTTGCGAGCGGGCAAACGGTCCTTTCGTAGTCCTCAAATGCCCCAGCATCCCCAGCGAAGATTTGGAACGCGTCCTTTTCGGAAGCCAAACCACCTCTCCCGATGGTGAAATCCTCATCCAGCCCGGCAAAATCGATGAAGCTGCCGGTGGAACTCTATTCCTCGAAGAAGTCGGCGATCTTGATCTCGGATTCCAGCCAAAACTCCTCCGCTTTATTCAGGACCACGCATACGCCCGCCTCGGCTCTGATTGCGCAGCCATGGGCGACGTCAAGGTCATCGCGTCCAGCAGCAAAGATCTCGCCGCATCCGTCCGCAGTGGACACTTCCGTGAAGACCTCTGGTATCGCCTCAATGTGGTCCCGTTCAACATTCCACCCCTCCGCGAGCGTCGAGAGGACATCGCTCCACTCCTGGACACATTCATCCAGGAATACGCAACCCATTACAATCGCAAAATCATCGGAGCCAACGACAGCACCATAGCCCTCCTGCAAAAGTATGACTGGCCCGGGAACATCCGTGAACTCAGAAACGCCGTAGAACGGGCAATCCTCCTGGCCGAAAGCAAAGTTCTTTCCACCTCAGACTTCTCCCACATCGAGGATGCCCGCCGCCAGCTCAACGCAAAATCAGACTTGGAGCGCAAACGCGATACTCGCCCACTGGCCGAAGTAGAGCGTCAGCACATTATCATCGCCCTGAAGAAACACCAGTACAATCAAGCCCGCGCAGCAGAAGCTCTCGGCCTCCACCGAAACACCCTGCGCAATAAAATCATCGAATATGGCATCGAAATCCCCAAATAAGCTCTGCATCTGTAACCACCCCCGGAGACACTGTTGACACCTGATATCGCAAACATCCTGCATTCCATTGCCGAAAAAGTTGGCACCCCGTTCCACCTTTACGATGCCGCCAAATTAAGAAAACGCATACAAACCGTGCTCGACGTTTGCCGCCCTGCTGACGTCCAGCCCCGGTATGCCATGAAGGCCAACAGCGCCACCCGCGTCCTTCAGGAAATGAAAAAAGCCGGTATCTGGATCGACGCAGTCAGTGGAAACGAATGCCTCCGTGCCCTTCATGCCGGTTATAGCGACGGTACAAATCCGCCTCAGGTGATGCTCACTGCCGACGTCTTTCGCGACAATGCCCTCGATGTCATCTGCAAACACAACCTCGCCGTCAACATCGGCTCTCCCGCCATGATCCACCAGCTCGCCCAAGCAGGTTACACCGGCCCCATCGCCATCCGCCTCAATCCCGGCTTCGGGCATGGCCATGTCAATGCCTGCGACACCGGCGGACCCAGTTCCAAGCACGGCATCTGGTGGACCTCTGTCGGTGAATCTGTTCAGGCCGCCGCCCGCCACAATCTCAAGATCACCGTCATCCATGCCCACATTGGCAGCGGTCCGCAAATGGACGAGCTTATCACAAACCTCATCCGTCTCATAGACGAGTTCGCCAGCGTCGCCAATGATTTTCCTGACCTGGAAGGCATCAGTCTCGGAGGTGGTTTCCCCCATAACTACCACACCGATCAACCCGAGCCCGATCTCCATCGCCTTTCAGAAGTCTTCACCTACGCACGCAAAACCCTGAACGCCGCCACCGGAAAAGCTTTGCGGCTTGAAATCGAACCCGGCCGCTATTACGTTGCCCCTATGGGCACCCTGGTAGGCCGGGTCCATGATATCAAACAAACCGAAACCAACAAAAAAGGAACCGGTCAGGAATTCATCATGACCGATGCCGGCTTCGTCGATCTGGTAAGACCCGCCATGTACGGCAGCTACCATGAAATCAGCATCCTCAGCGCCGACCAGACCAGTCGCTCAAGGGAACCCTTCGTAGTCGCAGGGCCTCTTTGTGAATCCGGTGATGTCTTCACCCGCGACGCAGCCGAACTCCTAACCCCCCGTCCGCTGCCCCGCCCAAATCCCGGTGACCTGCTCATTCTCCACGATACCGGAGCCTACGGCTACACCATGAGCAGTAACTATAACTCCATTGGCCGCGCCCCCCAAATCTGGCAGGAAGAAGACGGAACCCTAACCCAAATCAGCCGCCGTGAAACCCTCGATGATGTTCTGAAAGCAGAAACGAACACGCCGCTGGCGTAAAGCTCTCACCCTAGACAACCTGAACCCCATCAATCCAAACACGAGACGCAACATTCCCCGAAGACAACATATCCCGATAACGCTCAGGACCATCATCCCGTTTCTGCAATATTTCCCCACCATCCACAGCCACCAGGTCCGCCGGGGCAGCAGCCTTTATTTGCCCCCCGTTGTGAGCCCCCGTACCCGGCAGTTCGGCTTTATATGGATTAACACACGCCATCGTTAAAACCTCATCCACACTCACATCCAGGTGATCCTCCAGTGTATACCTGACAATCTCCAGCATAGACAATGTCTCAGAGCTGGCAAGGCTGTCAGTCCCCAGGCAAACATTCACACCATCATCCAGCCACCGCCTGAGCGGTACTTGACGGCGCTCAAACCATCGATGGGTCGCCGGACAATGCACCACCGCCCGCGAAGCTCGAAACCACTTGGCAGCATCCGGAGTCAGCTCATTACCATGAAAAATCACCTTACACCTGTCCAGCATCCCTGCAGTCCGTAAAAACTCAAAAGAAGACTCAGCACCCTCCCCCGGAGCAGGCAAACCAGCCTCCCGCAAAAACTCAGCAATGGACCCTTCGCCTCTCCGAAACATCTCCTCTTCATCCGGCGTCTCAGCCAAATGCCATGCCTGAACCATATCCTCCGGTGCCTTCCGAAGCTGCTCCCTCAGCCATGGCCCGACACTATAAGGAGCATGCGGATTTAATCCATGACCAAGCACCCGCCCCGGACCATCCGCTTTCTCCCATCCCGACCGTCTCCAACCTTCCATCAAAACCGCCTCGAGCACCCGCTCCCAAATCGGTTCCGCCCGCTCCTGCGACAAACCCAAAACTTCATAAAACAAAAAGGCACGCAACCCTGCTTCACAGAGAATCTCCGCCGACGCACCATCCGTGGTGGAGTCGAAAACCGTAGTGCACCCTCCCGCCAGCAGCGCTTGCGCTCCGGCTCCCATAGCCTCAAAGCGGACCTGATAGTCCTCATCACTTTGCGGACGCTCAGCCATAATCGCCTGCATCCAGCGTCCAAACGGAATTTCCCCCGAAGGCAACTTCCCTTTCAGCCACGAATACTCCAGATGGCAATGAGCGTTAATCAACCCCGGCATTAGAAAACCAACCCGGATCACGTCCTCTGACGGCTTTTCCTCCGGTCGCAGTCGCGTCACCGACCTAATCTGGCAATCAAATTCCACCAGCACCCGGTCAACAAATCCCTCACGGCCCAACCACGCATGATCGGCAAAAACTCGCCTTAAAGCACCCGCCACGGTCAACTTCTCACAGGTCGCCAACCCAAATCAGACAGGCTTTGGTCCCGGCGGCAGCGTATCCGGATCCTGTGAATCTGAAGGCATCACCGTCGAATCTTCCGGAAAGGCGCTTCGCCCCTCACTGTTCACAGCCCCCGGCTTGTCCATCGGCCCCGGCGCCACGATAGCATCATCATTAGGCGCCGCCTTGCTCCCCTTTTCGACAACCTCCGTCACATCATAATCTGTCTTCCCCGCCTCTTTATTATAACGAGGATCATAGAGGTGACATGCCGTAAAGTGTTCGCCGCTCTCCCGGAGAAGAGGAGGCACGATCTTGTCACAAGGCTCAAAGCGAAACGGACACCGCGTATGGAAAACACAACCACTCGGCGGGTTCGCCGGAGACGGCACATCTCCCTGCAGAATCGCTCGCGTACCACGGGCATGAGGATCCGGCTTAGGCACAGCCGCCAGCAAGGCTTGAGTATAAGGGTGTTTCGGGTTCTCAAAAAGATCAACCTTCGGCCCGATCTCCACAATCCGCCCCAGGTACATCACCGCCACACGATGACTGATATGCCCCACCACGCTCAGGTCATGGGCCACAAACACATAGCTGAGGGAATACTCTTCCTGAAGCCTTTCCAGCAGGTTGATAACCTGCGACTGAATCGACACGTCCAGCGCACTGACCGGTTCGTCAGCAATAATAACCTCTGGCTCCACCGCCAAAGCCCGCGCAATTCCAATACGCTGCCTCTGCCCGCCGCTAAACTCATGCGGAAAACGCTTAATGGAACCGGGATTCAATCCCACCTCGCTCAGCAATTCCTGAATCCGGTCAACCTTCTGACGCCCGGAAGCCAACTTATGAATGGTCAGAGCTTCGCCAATGATAGACCCCACTGTCATACGAGGGTTAAGCGAGCTGTACGGATCCTGAAAAATCATCTGCATCCGACGCCGATAAGGCAACAGTTGTCTGTTACTCAGCCCCGCCAGGTTCGGCGAATTTTCCGTATAAACCTCACCCGCCGTGGGGTTGATCAACTGCAAGATCATACGCCCGGTCGTCGTCTTACCGCAACCGGATTCACCAACCAGACCCAGCGTTTCCTTCTTCCGCAGAAAAAATGAAACATCTTCCACAGCCCGAACAGCCCCAACCTCGCGCCCCAGAAAACCCTTTTTAATGGGAAACAGCTTCTGAAGATTAAGCACCTTCAGCACGGTATCAGGTTCGTTACGCACATACTCCAAATAATCATTATCCGCATGACTGGCGTCCGCGTGCGCGTTATCCATATCCCTTGCCACTGCACTCAATCGTCTGTTCCTTTAATATAAACGGTCATTCGTTATCAGGACGCCCATTCCCACGTTCAACAAGAATATGCACTCCTGTTCCCTCAGATTAATACTGAGGAAACCCCTGCTGCGGCAACGCCTGCGGCATGGCAGACTGAGACATAAACTCAATCAACTGATCTGCAACCTGTGTCGGGACCTCCACCCGCAGCAACACACCCTGCTCTGTGGACTGAGCTTGTAGCGGATCAACAATCTGCTTAATAGCAGGCTGCTGCGACAACTGCGGAGCCATCTTTGCCATCGTCAGGTACTGATTAATCGTAGCCGCAAGACTGTCACTGGCCGATTTATCGGAAAGATGCAGCAAAACTTCCGCAACCGGATGATCATCCCAGTCAAAAGTCATCGAAATCATTTCAAGCTGACGAATCGCCGCCGCGGCCTGAGGCGCAGTTTGTTCAACCATCCCCAACACCGGCCCGCCCATTTCCACCAGTGGCTGAGCCACACTCGCAGCCACAAAAGCCTTCTCCTGAGACTGACTGTTGACGAAATTAAAAATAGGCGAAGTACGCGCCCCTTCTTCCTTTTTCTTGCTCACGTTAACCATCCGGGCCAACGCCGCATCAGTCTGGAAAAACAGCACACCCGTATCACCCACCGGAGCAATCGACATAGACCCGCTCGTATAAGTGGTCCGACCTGATTTCTTGCCCTCCAGCGCACCGGCTTCCTTATACTCCTGAACCAGATCATTCGCAAATCCAGCTCGCCCCGTCGCAACACCATAAACCGGCGGTGTCGCTCCAGTACCCGCAGGAGTATCAAACGCCAAAATCATCCGTTCAGCTTTATCAGACTCAAATTGCGATCCTGCCTGCAGACGGCTCAGCTCATCATTCAGCCGCTTCAAACCCGCACTCTCACGAAACTGAGCTGCGTTCATTGCCATATATCCGCCCGAAGATTTCGGCAGATAATCCATGGCATTGTCAGACTGACACCCGGAAAGAACCACAATACCGGCCAGCCCCATAACCAGGGCACACCTCGTGGAAACGCGCTCCACACATGCTGCAAGCTTCATCGGAAATTCTCCAAATTAAAATTAGCAGGAACACCGCCCCGCGACCATTTAAAAACTAAAACACCGGCGTCCCACCCGGCCGCATAGAGATACTCGTCTCTAATGGAAACAGAGTGAATTTCCGTTGCAATACCCTCCGGAACAAAATCCCCGGATAGCACAGGAAAAGATGGATTGTTAAGGTCCAGCATGTCAATTCCGTTTTGCTCATTTGCAGAAAAGACCCAGCGGTTCTCAGCAGATGCAAAAGCCCTCGACCGAGAGCGATTTCGCAACGTCATCGACACAAACCTCAGTGTGGGAGTTGTACTGTCAACATCATCAGGCAACTGAAAAAACCGCACACCAAACTGCCCATATCCCGCCACTAGATAATCGCCCGTCACCGCCACAGCCAGGCACTTCCCCGGATAATTCACCTGGTAAAGCGGCTGAAAACTTCCGTCTTCCATCAATCGCAAAACCTTCAAACCACCCTCTTCACTATCCGCCGCATAAACCAGCCCATCACGCACCACAACCGACCGTGTAAACTCCACCCCTGTAGTATACTCATCCACCAGCCGCGGCGATTTCTCATCCGTTATATCAATCGACGCCAGACCATCCCCCGCCCGGGCCAGCACAGCAATGCGACGCCCTGAAGTCGTCTGCGCCACATCCAGCCCCGTCGTCATACGCGGGACTGGCAAAACCGAAACCGTTGTAGGGTTATCCGGCTGACTTACATCATAAATAATAAGCCCGCGAAACCGGTCCGCAGAAATCAGCCGATTATCTTCATGAAAAATCCGGAAATATAGTGGCTGCATAGCCTCCGGAGGAAACCGACGCACGATTCTCGGCCGATCCGCCGCCGAAACATCCAGCAAAGTCGCCCCCTCCAGGTTCTGCGCCACCCAGGCATAGTCTCCCTGAAACTCAATCTGCCGAGCCTGAATGACAGGAACCGAAGTAACAAGATCCAACTGCCCCGCACCCCCAAACCGAGGACCCATCAACAAACTCACCAACAACAGAACAGAAAAAATCCCCGGCCCAGACAAGCTGGAAACCGGGGATATGCAATGTAAGTTCAGATTCAGACGAAAACCTTATACGCCGGCCTTCATCTTCTCGGCATTCTCAAACACTTCCTCAATCGCACCACACATGTAGAATGCAGACTCAGGAATATCATCCATTTCGCCGTCCAGAATACGCTTAAAGCTGCGAATCGTATCCTCCAGCTTCACATACTTACCGGGACGCCCCGTAAACGCTTCAGCAACGTGGAACGGCTGGCTCAGGAAGCGCTGCACGCGGCGGGCACGACCCACCGTCAGGCGATCTTCTTCGCTAAGCTCATCCATTCCAAGAATCGCAATGATGTCCTGCAGATCCTTATAGCGCTGCAGAAGTAGCTGAACACCCTTTGCCACGCCGAAATGCTCATCACCAACCACGCGAGGGTCCATAATACGACTCGTGGAGTCCAGCGGATCCACAGCAGGGTAAATACCCAGCTCCGAAATCGCCCGGCTGAGAACCGTCGTAGCGTCCAAGTGAGCAAAGGTGTTCGCCGGAGCAGGATCGGTCAAGTCGTCAGCAGGCACATACACAGCCTGCACCGACGTAACCGAACCACGCTTCGTAGAAGTAATACGCTCCTGCAGAGCACCCATCTCAGTAGCAAGTGTAGGCTGATAACCCACGGCGCTCGGCATACGGCCCAACAGCGCCGACACCTCAGAACCTGCCTGGGTAAAGCGGAAAATATTATCAATGAACAGCAGAACGTCCTTGCCCTGCTCATCACGGAAATACTCAGCCATCGTCAGAGCGGAAAGCGCAACACGCAGACGCGCACCCGGGGGTTCATTCATCTGACCAAACACCAGTGCAGCGCGGCTCTTCTCACTATCGCCCGGCGTAATAACGCCCGACTCAATCATCTCGTGCCAAAGATCGTTACCTTCACGAGTACGCTCACCAACACCACCGAAAACCGAAAGACCACCATGGCCCTTCGCGATGTTATTAATAAGCTCCATGATAACAACAGTCTTGCCTACGCCGGCACCACCGAACAATCCAATCTTACCACCCTTGGCGTAGGGGGCCAGCAGATCGATAACCTTAATACCGGTTTCCAGAATCTGCGTAGCCGGAAGCTGATCCGTAAAAGGAGGAGCTGACCGGTGAATCGGCAGCTTCTGATCAAGATTCGCAAGAGGCACATCTGTATCCAGCGTCTCGCCCAGCAGGTTAAAAATATGACCAAGAACCTGGTCTCCAACCGGCACGCTGATCGGGGCGCCAGTATCAACCGCCTCCAGGCCACGTACAAGGCCGTCTGTGCTCTGCATGCTGATGCAGCGCACCAGATTGTTTCCTAGATGCTGTGCGACTTCTGTTGTCAGCGTCGCCCCAGTCTTTGGATTGTGGACGGTTACTGCGTTCAAAATATTGGGCAGCGCATCCGAGGGAAACTCCACGTCCAATGTCGGTCCAATGACCTGTTTGACTATGCCAGTTGCCATTTTCGCTGGGCACTCCTGCTTAATTGTGCAAATTTTCACAAATGATTCTCAAAATTCCCTCCACCCGGATTACTGTAAAGAGAAATATGAGATCCAAAGGGGGGCGTGAAACTTCTGCCCGCCACCATCAATACGTAAACTCTCGCTGCAAATTCGTATTGCATCCGCATCGAAAAATAAAAACTTTTCTAACGAAGGCCGCAGATGGCCCGGATTAAACTGTTGATCAACGCACAGCCGGAACTGTACACCTTTATCAGAGTTGGACCTGAACCATGAGACATAGCGGCAGCAGTCTGCGAAGACATAAACGCGGCACAAGGCCCGTATCCGACATTAACCTGACGTCCCTCCTCGACGTCACCTTCGTGCTGCTGATCGCCTTTATCATTATGGCCCCCGCTCTAAAATACGGCGTCGAAATCGACCTGCCAGCCGTGCCCGACGGAGCCCAGCAACTGTCTACAAATGACAGCAATTCCGCCACCATCACCATAACCAAAGCAATGGCCGGCCTCGCAGGCCAGACCCAGAACCGCACCGTAATGCTCAATGACGACGTCCTCCCCATAGCTCAATTGGAAACCCGCCTGCGCGACCTCAATCGCGACGCCGAAGGCCGACTCGCGGTCGAAGTTAACGCAGACCGCGACATCCCCTACGAAGCCTTCGTTCAAGTAGTCGCCGCCCTGCGCCGCGCCGGCATCGAAGGTGTCGGATTACCGGTAGATGACCTTGCACGCTGATCAAAAAAAGCGGAGCGCCATGCAATCTCCCCTGACGCGTTACATCAAATACTCCCTGGCAATCCATCTCGCTGTTTTCATCGCCATCCTAACCATGCCCCTGTGGCAGCCCGAACCCGAAGTTCACACACTAAAATTCCACGTTTTGCCAAAAGGCGACAGCCTCGACGCAACCGGCATCGAATCCGACCCAAACCTTGAACTTCCCAGCTTATTACCCGACGAACCCGAAGAACAGCCAGAACCAGAACCCACTCCAACCCCAACCCCTTCGCCCACCCCACAACCAACTCCCGTTCCAACTCCAGAACCCACACCAATCCCCGACCCCACACCCACCCCACGCCTCACCCCCCTGCCCGCAAAAACCACCCCTACACCTGAGCCCACGCCAGAACCCACCCCCACACCAACACCAACGCCAACTCAAACCCCCGAACCCACACCCAAACCGACCCCTAAGCCGACACCGTCACCCACACCAAAGCCATCCCCCACCCCAAAACCGACCCCAAAGCCTACCCCAAAAACCACCCCAAAACCGAAAGAAACCCCTAAGCCAAAACCCACCAAAACCCCCGAACCCAAAAAAGAAGAAAGTAAAGAAATCGCCAGCGCTTACGACGCCGAGAAAAAAGCAGACTCTGCCACCAACAGCGACGGAAAGAAACCCGGCCGCGTCGGCGTATCAGACGGCGTCGAAGGCGCCCCCCTCCCGCTGGACAGTACCCCTGGCACTGTCCTTGATCCCAATTTTGTCCAACGCATTCTCTGGGGATTATCAGAAAACTTCCGTGTCCCCCCCGGCATTAACGATCCCGATATCATCTGCGTCGTCGAATGGGAAATTCTTCCCAATGGACGCTTCCAGAACATAAAAATCACCAAATCCACAGGAAACACCGAACTCGATCAAGCTGCCTACAACGCAGTTCTCCACACCGCCAACTCCGGCCCCTTGCCAGCCGAAATCAGAAACCGCTCCATCTGGGTCAGCCTCCCCTTCATCTACGGCCAGTAATCAAATCAACAGCATCGCATCGCCATAACTGTAAAAGCGATACCCACTCTCCACCGCCACCCGGTACCCATTCATAACAGTCTCATGCCCGGCAAAAGCACTCACCAGCATCAGCAATGAGCTACGCGGCAAATGAAAATTTGTGATCATTCCATCAATCACCTTAAACTCATATCCTGGCAAAATAAACAAACGAGTCGAGAAAGCCCCCATTCGAAAGCTTCCCCCCGCATCATCCCACGCCGCCTCCAGCGTACGAGTCGTCGTCGTGCCCACAGCCACAACTCGCCCCCCCCGCTTCCGACACTCCATAATAGCCGTAGCAGCCGCCTCAGGCACCTCACACACCTCAGCATGGATCGGGTGCTCCGCCGGATTTTCTACCTCAACCGGCTTAAACGTCCCCGCCCCGACATGCAACGTAACCCGGGCTAGCCCAACCCCATTCTCCGACAACCTCTGCAGCAGATCCGTCGTAAAATGAAGTCCTGCCGTAGGAGCCGCCACACTCCCCGCCTTATCCGAATACACCGTCTGATACCGCAGCGAATCGTCGATATCCTCCGCCCCGATCCCCGTTTCCTTTCGCCGCTGAACAATATAAGGCGGCAACGGAATTTCTCCAAATCGTTCCAACAACGGCAAAATATTATCAACCTCAAATTTCAGCAACCGCTCGCCATCGGCCCCCTCACCATCCACCACCGCCGCAAGCTCCCCATCCCCAAAATCAATCCATTCCCCCACCTTAACCTTCCGTGCCGGACGACAAATTGCTTTCCAGACCGACCCGGATACGCCCGCCTCAGAATCAATCTGCTCCAACAGCAAAGCCTCAACCCCGGCCCCCGTCGAACGTCGCTTCCCCCGCAGCCTGGCTCTGATAACCTTACTGTCATTCATCACCAGCAAATCACCCGGCTGCAAAAAATCAAGCAGATCGGAGAAAACCCGATGGCTTACTTCCCCGCCGGCAAGATCAATATGCAACAATCGCGACTGATCCCGATGAGCAACCGGATGAGTTGCAATCAGTTCAGGCGGAAGTACATAATCGAAATCAGACGTAAGCATACAAAACCCAAACCCACAGCAGGTCCCGCCTATTCTATGGGGCCACCACGACAATAAAAATGCCTGCGGTGAGGCATAATACCGTCACCGCAGGCAGACCTTGAGCAACAGGCAACCCATAAGAGCCACCCACCGCTCAACCTTAACTGATTATAACTGGAAAGTCAGTTCTCTTTACTGAGCAGGCGGAGGCGGATTCTGCGCTTCCGGTGCGGGGTTAACGTCAACCGTTGGAACAGTTACCTCCGTCGTTGTCGTGCCAACATCAACGTCAGCAGGATGCACTTCAAAGCCAGGCATCCGTGTTTCACCTTCAACGTCCACATTGACGTCAGGCAGGTTGCCCTCTTCGGTCTGTTCAACGGTGCATCCGGACAGGAACAATGCCAAGGAGGCAGCTCCGATAGCTAGCATGCTGTTGATCTTCATTTTCTGGTCCCTTCGTGATGAATTATGGGGTACTACTTGGAACCGTGAACTAAGCGAGAGGTGTGCCATATTTTCAAAATCCCCCTGCCAGGCATAATTGTCTTCAAGCTCATAATTTTTCAGATTCATTTTGTATACGGATTAACAATGGATACCTCGCCCACACACCGCCCGACGCCCGACTATAATGTGTCTGCAGACAGTTCTACCCCTCCCAATCCTGACCCCCCGGCGCCCGCCACCCCTCCCACGGGCCGGCGTAAGCCCCCCGTATTCCTTATAGGTTCGCCCCGCAGCGGCACCACCCTGCTCCATCAGATGTTCGATCATCACCCCGCCTTTGCCCTTCCCTTCGAGAGCAAGTACATTGTCATATTTAACAATAACCTCCACGAATTCGGCGACCTCAACGACGTCAAAAACCGCGAAGCTATGATCGTCTCGATCGAGATGTTCATGCGCAACGCCTGGCTCGAGCGCGACCACGACGAATGGATCCCCGGCCTCATCGACGCAGCGCCCCAACTGGCCGCATCAGCCCCTCCAACCTATGCAGGCGTAATCGAAACCGTCTACACCTACTTCGCAAAGCAACGAAATCAGCCGCGGTGGGGCGACAAAATGGCCACCTTCCGCCGTTGCATGCCAACCATCATGGAGCTGTTTCCCGACGCAAAAATCGTCCATATCATCCGCGATGGCCGCGACGTCGCATCCTCCCTCCTGCCCCTTTCCTTCGGCCCAAATTCCGCATACGTAGCAGCAAAAAAATGGCGCAACTTCATTGAGCACGGGCTACAATACGCATCTGAACACCCCAACCATGTCTACACACTCCGCTACGAAGACCTGATCGACAACCCCGAGAAATACCTTCGCGAAATTTGCGATTTCGTCGAAGAACCATTTACGGAAGAGATGCTGAATTTCCACAAATCCGGCACAACCCGAGTCCCGCGAAAAGCCATTCACGGCCAGCTTAACAAACCCGTAAACAAAGAACGCACCGCCCGCTGGAAACGCGATCTCACCCCCAGTCAGGTGCGAGTATTCGAAGCCGTCGCAGGTCCGCTCCTCGATCGCCTCGGCTACGAAGTCGTTAATCCCGACGCAAAACTAACCTCCTGGGACCGCTTTATCGGCAACACCGGAAACAAAATCCGCTGGTGGCGCCCATTCACCCATCCCGTTGGTCTTTGGGATCGCATCAAAATGCGAATGCTAAAAAAACGCCTCCGCCAGCCTCTACCAGATGCTGGTCGAAATCAATAACTCCTGCGCCTGAACCGCCAGCGGCGATCCAGGGCGAGTACTGACAATCAAAGCCAGCGCCTCCCGCGCCGCAGAAACCCGATGCCCGATAGAAAGATGCAACCGGGCAATCTGATAAGAACACCATAACCGCCCTTCCTCAGAAGTGTCCGGCATCGCCGCCAGCCGGGTAAACCACCGCGCGGCATTCCACGGATCATTGAGATACTCATCCAGGCTCGCCAGCTCCAGTATCGCCTTCCGCTGCAGAAAATGCGGAGACACATCCGACGCCGCCAACAAAATAGCCGCCCGCGATTGCTCGTTCAACTGCAGCTTGCCTAAACAGACCCCAGCCTCATAAGCAGACCACGCCTTAATAGTATTGCTCGTGTTGCCATAAAGCTCCGCAAGCTCCCGCACTCCCCGCTGCAGACTGTTCCCATCCCACGTAGGATTCACCAGTTCCGCCCCCACCATTTGCTCAAGCCCCTGTAAACGCTCAATCATTTCCGGATACTCAGCCAGCATCATTCGGATAAGATACGCCCGATACCGAATCTCCTCCTGAAACTCAAAGTTTCCCGCATTTCGGTCCTCCAAAAGCCCAAGCGCCTGCAGATAAGCATCAACCGCCTCCCCATAAAGTCCCCTAAGCTCCGCCTCCCGCGCACGAAACACCAACATCCGTCCATACAGCATCGCCATCTCCCCCGTTTGAAACTCCGGCGCAATACGACTCCATTCCGCCCCCGCCCCGTTAGCCTCCTGTCGGGCAAGATCCGGGTCTCCCTCAAGCAAAGCCATTTTCGTAGCAGCCACCGCCATCAACAGGCGATCCTCCGGATCAACAATCAGGTTCATCAGCAACGGTCGGATCTCCGGATGAAGAAAAACCTCCGGCATCGCCGCATTTATCCACGGCTGAGGCTCCGGCGTCTCCAAATAATTGCGAAACACCTCAAGAATTCCCTCCGGTCTGCTTTCTTCCGGAGCCCCTGAAAGAGCCTCCAGCAAAAGCTCCCGGGCCCGATTGTAATTCCCCATTTCAATACGCAGCAGAAAAAGGTCCAGCTTCGCTGAGCGCGCCAGTTCAGACCCCGATGAAACCGTATCCACAAACCGCTGCAGATACCCCGCCCGCTGACTTCGTGAAGGCTGAAACGGACGCTGAGAAGGACTGAAGTAATAAACCTCCGCATCAAACCCATCCAGCGCCTTGATATACTCCTGATGCACCGCAGGAACCTCAGACCCACTCGTCAATAAATCCCCGAAAAGCTGCTCCATAGCCGTAAAGTCCCCCTCCAGCCGCGCCTTCACCCCTCGCCCATACAGCCGCGCCGTCTCATCATCCGTCCCCCGCAGAATCTGCAGCGCATTCAAAGCAGAATCATCCCTCGCCTGCCCCATCGTATCAGAAGTCAAACTCTCATACCGGACAAAACTCTGCTCCGCCCGCTCCAGATCATCCAGTTCCAGCAGGTAAGAAAACCCCAGCAGACGCCACAAATAAGCCCTCGGCACCGTCTGCGTAGTCTGCTCATCAGCCACCAGTTTTTCAATCTCAGCCACCGCCTGCCTCGCCCGACCCAGCCGCCGCAAGTTAGCAATATAAATAAACCGCGCCATCTCCGGGTCCCGAGTCCGTGTAACGCTCGCGGCCAGCTCCTCATAAAGATCATAGCTCTTCCCGCTCTTTCCCGAGCGATAGTATGCTTCCGCCAGAAGAAACTTATCTTCCAGGTCATGCGTCAAAATCCGGGCAGACTGAAGCGATCGCGTCGTTATCCCAACAAGATTCTCCGCCACAACAAACGCCACCAAATCCCCCTGCAATGAAACCGCCGGAAGGCTGACCGGCAAATCGAAATCAAGCGACACAGAGCGACTCGTTTGTCCTCCCAGATGCAAATCAAGCCATCCATGCAAATGGTCACCACTGGTATAAACAAACCCGCCGGAATCCAGCAGCCGTGGCCACCGGATTTCAGCGTCCCCATGTGAATGAAGCATCCACTTCTCCGCCGGATTATCCCTCCGCCATATCGCCACCTGTTTCCCCATGCCCGAAGAATCATTCTTCATATAACTCAGGGCGAGAGAATCCGACGACCAGGCAAGCGCATCCGTGCGAAGCCCAAAGGGATCAGCCGAATCCTCAATCCACTCCAGCCGCCCCGTCTCCAAATCAAAAACTCCCAAGTGCGGAGCAAGGTTTTTAAAAGTAAAAAACGCCAAACTATGACCATTCGGTGCCAGCACAGGATGGATAATATCAGAGTCCAGCCGCGGCAAATTAAGCGACTCACTCGTAGCCGCCGCATACAGCGGATAAGTCGTTAGCTCAGCCACCCCATAATTCGTCGTCAAATAAAGCAAGTGGTCCCCCGCTCGCATCGGATATGTCTCCCGCGACGGAACACTCGTCACCCGTGTCGTCCCTCCATCCAAAGCCGAAATAAAAACATCCAGCGAACCCTCCGGCGCCGCAGCATAAGCCAGACAACTATCATCCACCCAAATGACCGAAGCGGGATCAATCCGCAAACCGACGACCTCCGTGGTATCGTCCGACTCCGTCGAAATCACACGAACCCCCTGCTTGTGTGAAACAACAGCAAGCCGCTTACCGTCCGGCGCAAACGACAACGCCACAACAGTATCCTCCGGCAGACAACCCGTAGTAACTGCCAAAACTACGGCAAAAACCAGGAGAAGCAAAAACCTTTTCACTCGAATAAAGATCACCGGGAAATCCGTTTCTCATCCACAGCACAACGTAAAGCAAAAGATAGGTTGATTTTCAAACACATACACGCTTGGAGGTGCCTGCATGATAGACCTAAATCAGGCAATGCGCCTGTATTTAATTACCGACGATAAAGCCCGATCTCCAAACGAACTGGAAGACCTCATCGCCCGCGGAATCGCCGGCGGCGCTACTGCCGTCCAGTTCCGCGAAAAAAACAGCGGCCCGACAATGGCCCGCCGGGCCTTCGAACTCCTCAGCCGCCGATGCGAAGACACAGACGTCCCCCTCTTTCTCAACGCCGACCTCATCGGCCGCTTTGACGTCGAAGTTCCCTTCGCCGGATATCACTACAGCGACCGCACCCTCCCCCTCCACCCCCGGGAACTTCCAGGCATCTCCGGCTACTCCGCTCACGGCCTCGACGATGCCACAAGCGCCCTCTCCCACGGAGCCCATTTTTGCACCCTCAGCCCTATTTTCCCAACCCCGTCTAAACTGGGCATCCTTGACGCAATCGGCCTGAAAGCCATCACCCAATGCCGCGCAGCCCATCCCGACGCCATCATCGTTGCTCTCGGAGGAATTGATCTCTCAAACGCAGAAGCCTGCCTCTCCGCAGGTGCCAGCGGAATCGCCGTAATTCGCGCTATCATCGCCCACGACAATCCGGAATCCGCCGCCCGGAAATTGCGCCGTGTAGTCGAAAATTGCGTAAACCGGTGAACAACTTTAACGGCCTGACATTATAGAACTCAGCATGCGGCTGAACGAGGCGTGCCCCTAACCGGGACGTCCAGCGGCATAGCCTGGAGCCATAAACCGTGACGTGGAGAGGCATCATCCACCGGTATCGGGCCTTTCTCAATGTCGGAGAAAATGATCCCGTTGTAACACTTTACGAAGGCAATACGCCTCTGGTTTTCGCGGAGTCTCTATCCGCGCATCTAGGCGATAATTTCGAAGTATACCTGAAGTACGAAGGCCTCAACCCCACCGGCTCCTTCAAAGACCGCGGGATGACCATGGCCGTAAGCAAAGCCGCCGCTGAAGGCAGCAAAGCCATCATGTGCGCATCCACCGGAAACACATCCGCCAGCGCCGCCGCCTATGCGGCCCGGGCAGGAATGGAGTGCCTCGTAATCATTCCCGACGGCAACATTGCCCTCGGCAAAATGGCCCAGGCCCTCATGCATGGCGCTAAAGTTTTCGCAATTCGCGGCAACTTCGATGACGCTCTTCAAATGGTCCGCGAAATCACCGCCCAATACCCCATCACCCTCGTCAACAGCGTCAACCCCCACCGCCTTGTCGGCCAAAAAAGCGGAGCCTTCGAAGTAGTCGACGCCCTCGGCGATGCACCTGATTTCCATTTCATCCCCGTCGGCAACGCAGGCAACATCACCGCCTACTGGCGCGGATATACCGAATACAAACAAGCCGGCTTCTGCAGCCAGATCCCCCGCATGATGGGATTCCAGGCCGCCGGTGCCGCCCCCATTGTTACCGGTAGAATCGTTGAAAACCCCGAAACCATCGCCACAGCCATTCGCATCGGAAATCCAGCAAGCTGGAAGTTCGCCGAAGAAGCCCGCGACTCCTCCGACGGTCTGATCAAGGCCGTCACAGACGAAGAAATCCTGGCCGCCTATAGCTACCTCGCCCGAAACGAAGGCGTATTCTGTGAGCCAGCCAGCGCCGCCAGCGTCGCCGGCCTCCTGCAACTGGCGGAAACCGGATTTTTCAAAAACCTCCCCCGCGACGCCCAGCACAAAACTCGCATCGTCTGCGTCCTCACAGGCCACGGCCTCAAAGACCCCGACAACGCTATCAAACAATCCCCCAATTACATCAGCATCCCCGCTTCAGTGGATGCCGTACTGGATCACGTCAGCATTCACAAATAACCGCCCGCCTGCAATCCGCAGGCCGGGCAACATTTAAGGCGTAATTTCCGTAAGACGGCGGCCGTCAAAAACGTAAACAAAAGTCGTCTCCGGCGTCGTCCGGTTAGCCACGAAATCAATTAGCAACCTGGGATAATAGACGCGCAGCAACGCGTTTACATACGGCTCGTTAATCTCATGGCTTCCAAACCCCGCCCCCGAGTAAATCGCAATCCGTTGCATGGCAGGCCACTCCGGTGAAATTCTCCCAATCTCACCCACCAGCGCCTTCCATTCCCCTGCCGATTTATAATAAGGCGCCGCACAAGAAGATTTTCTGATAACCACTGGCTGTGCAATCAGCCAGATCCCCCACACCACCGCCGCCCCCCACCACAAACCCCGCCTGTGCTGATAAAGCCTCAATGCCCAAAATCCCAGTGCCATGATCACCAGCACACTCGGAGTATACACATACCGCCCCAGCGGTGAATGTGGCCCCGGCTCCAGCGAAACAGTCAGAATCGGCATAAGCATAACCACAGCCGAAATAAAAAGTACAGCACCACTCCGCACCAAAGCGTCCGCCTTCTCACGCAACAGTTGAATCAAAGAAAAAACTATCCCGCCAAAAGCACTTACATAAACAACACCATGCAGAAATCCATAAACCGTTCTCTCAGCAGAAGTAATCGGCATAACATAACTGCTTGGAACCAGCGTCGAACCCAGGTACCCCAGCAACCGCTGCGAAAGCTCCATCGGGGCCATCGAGGCATACCCCTCATTAGTATAGGAAATCGCCGCCGATCGCTGCAGATAAAATACCAGCCCCGCGAACGCACTGCAAACCAACGTAGCCACAAAACAAACCACCCAATCCAAACGCCGCCGTGACCCACTGATCCAAGTCTGCAAAATCAGGACACCACAAATCACAACCGCCGGCTCCTTGCTCCCCAGTGCCAAAAACAGAAAAACGAAAGTCATCCATAACCCCCAGCTCTTTCGCCAATGCAGCCACTGATGATAACATCCGACAACCGCCACCGTCCACAGCGCCAGCAAACTGTCACCCGTATTAGAGCTGTAAAACACCGTAACAAAAGCCGAACTCGCAACGGCAACACTCAGTGACATAATTAAAGCCGCCAACAAGGAAACCCGCGTTATGCTGCGAAAAACCATCCCGGCCACTACCGCCACCATCGCATGCAGCGCCGCCGCATAGATCAAATAAGGCCACGTTCGCACCTCGAAAATTTTCCAGATAGCCCAAAGGCCAAAAACAAAAATCGGCCGCAAAAACCCGTTATCCAAAGGCCTAAAAGCATCCCACCCCGTAAAATCCGGCCGCCGAAAATAAAGCAGCATCGCCACGTCATCATACATAAGACCCAGCTTAAGCCGCTTTGAGTACACCAGCAACGTGACGGCAAACAAAGCCGCCCAGACGCAAACCCAACCTGTAACCGCACCAATTCGGTTCAATCCATTCCGGGGCCGCGGAGCCTCCACCAACGATGATGACATGAAATCTCAGTTTCTATCGGATATGTTTAGGGTCCAGGGCATCACGCAAACCATCACCCAGGAAATTAAACGCCATAACCGTAAGAAATATTGCCACACCCGGCGCCAGCATAAGCCACGGAGTATTCCTCAAAACCGCCACACTACGCGCCTGGTCCAGCATATTCCCCCAGCTCACCGCCGGTTCCTGGATACCCACCCCGAGAAAACTTAGCGCCACCTCCCCAAGAATATACCCCGGAATAGCAATCGTAGCACTGATGATCACATAACTCATCGTGTTTGGAAGAATATGCACCGCCAGAATCCGCGAAGTGCTCGCCCCCAGCGCCCGCTCCGCCATCACAAAATCCTGCTCCTTAATCGACAAAACCATCCCGCGAATCACACGAGCAAGACCCGCCCACCCAATCAGGCTCAAAATCACCACGATAATTAAATACATCTCCCCCGACCCAATCGACCGCCCCCCGATCCCAAACAACCCCTCCGTTTGGAAATAAGCCCGTAACGCAATAATCAAATAAAGACTCGGCACAGACATCAAAAACTCCACCAGCCTCATCGTAGCGCTGTCCATCAGCCCGGGCGGCGGCCGGGCGGGGGGGGGGGGGGGGGGGGGGGGGGGGGGGGGGGGGGGGGGGG
>CAYUGQ010000029.1:0-24398 GCA_964444305.1 uncultured Candidatus Sumerlaeota bacterium | reverse complement strand
CTTTATCAGCGTCGCAGGCCGATACAGACTTTGGGCGAAAGCTGCGCCTGCAACCTCGACCGGGCGAGTCATTCCTGGACATTCGCAAGGCCCAGCTAATGCCGGAGCGGAAGTTTATCCACTTCGCATTTCAAGGCAATGCCTGTTCCCCTTATGGTGCCCCGCTCTGCGTGAAAGCCTACTGGTATTATTGGCTGAAGAAAAACACGCTGCAGCATTGGGCGCTGTTTAATGAGAAGTTTGGCAGTCCGACGGCAGTGGCGCGGTATTCGGCTTCTCTGGCTGAGGAAGACATCCGGCAGCTTGAGGAAACGCTGGCGTCGCTTCCCAGAGATTCCGGTGTGCTCTTGCCGGAAGGAGTGGGGCTGGAATTTCTAGAAGCTCGCCGCAGTTCTGGCGCCAATACTTATCGCGAGTTGGCCGACTGGTGCAACGACGAGTTGTCCAAAATCGTTCTGGGCCAGACGCTGACGACCGGTGAAGGGCGTCGCAGTGGCAGCCTGGCGCTGGGCCAGGTGCATGAGGCTGTGCGCCGCGATTACCTGGCGAGCGATGCGGCCATTATGGCCCAGATGCTGTCGTCTCAGCTTTTGCGCTGGCTGACAGATTTCAACGTCGGCCTGGATGCCCCAACACCGAAGCTCGTGTTTGATGTGGATCCGCCCGAGCATTTTGAATCGGAACTGCGCGTGGACCGCGAACTGGTGAAAATGGGAGTGCCCATCGCCGCTGGCTATTTCTATGAACGCTATCGTCGGCCGGTTCCTGCCACTGGCGAGCGGACGCTTCGCTTTGACGATGCAAACCTCTACCAGTATCACCTGCTGCATGGTGTGCTGACGATTAACGAAGTCCGCGCGAGCCTTGGGCTGCAGCCGGTGCCGTGGGGGAACAGGCCGACCGGACAGGACATGCGCCGTCGTAACACTTCCGGTGAAATGCCACCCGGTTACCGCAATCCCGTGGGTGACCGGGACCTGGAAGAGGGAGACGAGGCGGAGGTCAACGAAGGCCCGGCTGACCGCCGCAGCTAGACCTGCTCTCGCCTCCATCCTTGCCGGCTCAGCGGCCCTGATCGGCGGGTCGAGCCATTCAACACCCCATGAAATCAAAAAAAGGAGTCATGATAATGACCAAAGAAAACCTGGTGGAAATGGAAATTTTCCGCACGGGAGATTACGGACCTAAGGGTTCGTTCACGGAGTCCGACCTGGATTCCATTGCGGCTGATTATCGGCCGGCACTTCTGGAGGCACCGCTGACGTTTGATCACGCTCAGACGGGCCCGGCCTACGGCTGGGTGACGCGCCTGCGCCGGGAGGGCGACCGCCTGATCGCAGCGTTTAAGGGCGTGCCACAGTCCGTGTTAAGCATGGTAAAATCCGGAGCCTACAAGCGCCGCAGCGTAGAACTGTTTCGCAAACTGCCTCACACTGGCAAGCCGTACCTGCGAGCTGTATCCCTGCTGGGGGCGGCCACTCCGGAGGTGAAGGGACTGCGCGACGTCTGCTTTTCCTCTCCCGAAAATGCCGTAGCACTGGACTTTGCCGTCGGGGGTGATGCCGGCGCGGCGGCGGAAGCAACAGGCGCGGCCACGGAATGCGGCGATCATCTTTCAACCGTTGCTCCGCCTGATCATGCCGACGCGCCTGCTCCCCTGGCAGCCCTGTTTTCTGATCTCCGGACGGAGGGTTATTGCCTTTGCGATGACGATGCGGACGCTTTAACGGCTCTGTTTTCGGCGGAGTCGCCTGATGCGTCGCCGGGCATCGACCTGCTGGGCCGCCTCCTCCGCAAAACCCTGCTGCGGGCACCGCTGGATGAGGAAACGGGCGGAAGCGGGCCCGTGACCGCATTCAATCAGGCGCCCGGTACCGCCCGGCAGTTTCATGAGAGGGTGAGCCGCGAATCGATCTCGCTCCACCAGACCGCTCTCCAGATCATGGCGGCTGATCCTGCCATGCCTTATCGCGACGCGCTTCTTCGCGCAGCTCGCTAATCTTAACCCCTGTTATTATGAAAGGAACAATTCTATGGCCATCTACTTGATGGACAAAACGTATCGCATCAGCACCAGCGGCGGAGTGCCTGCCGCCCGGGTGGTGGTGGCAGGATCTGTCAGCGGACAATGCCAGTTGCCCGCGGCGGCAGATGCCCCGAAAATCCTGGGCATCACGATTACGTCGCAGCCGGAGTTAGGCCGCGGAGTCAGCGTGCGCAAGGCGGGAATTGCCTCTGCTGTGGCCGCCGGCCCTGTAACGCCGGGCGCTCCGCTCAGCATCGCTGATTCCACCGGTCGCGTGAAAGCGGTCACTGGCTCCGCTGGAACAACGGTGCCCGTCGTGGGCTTTGCGGAGACTTCCGCCCTCAGTGCGGGCGATCTGGTGGACGTCTTTCTCTGCATCCACACCCACACTATCTGACGGACGGGCAGGGCCTGTCGGCCTCCCTCCTCCTCTTAACTCATTACCCCCAAACATTTAACCAGTAGAAAAGGAAAGAAACTATGCCTGAACCACAACAGGTCCACATTGACGCCGCGTTGACGAATGTCAGCCTGGCTTACAGACACCCGGATTTCATTGCGGAGCTTATTGCCCCGCAGGTGCCCGTCCGCAAGCAAAGCGATCGCTATTATGTGTATGATATTGATCGCGAAGGAATGCGATCCATCGACGATCTCAGGTCGCCGGGCACGATGGCGTCTGAGGTGGATTATACCTTGAGCACCGACAGCTATTATTGCAGCGATCATGCGCTGGTGAGCGCTGTTACCGATGAAGAGCGGGAAAACGCTGATCCGGCCCTTCAGCCTCACATCGACCGCACGGAATTCCTGACGGAGCGAGTTTTGCTGAACCAGGAGGTGGCCACGGCAGCGGCTCTGCAAGAGTCTGCCGACATCACCAGTCGAAGCCTGGATACCGATTCCACCTGGAGCAACCCCGACTCTGATCCTCTCACGGATATGCAGGAGGCTCGCGTTCAAGTTTTCAATCAGGCGCAGCGACGGGCGAACCTGGTCATTCTGCCGTTCCAAATTTATGAGGCCGTACGTATCCATCCGGCTATCATAGACATGATCAAATACAGCGGCAACGGCCTGGCCACACCGCAGATACTGGCACAGATCTTTGACGTGGATCGCGTGGTGGTGCCGCGGGCGTTCGTAAATGACGCCGCGCCGGGCCAGCCCCCCGCCGTCAGTCCGGTCTGGGGAAACAATGTGTATGTCGCCCACGTGGCACCTCGGGCCGGATTGAAACAACTGAGCCTGGCTCATACCTTTGTCTGGAGCGGCACCCCGGGCTCAGAGAACGGAACGGTCGTAGAGCGCTGGCGTGACCACTCTCGCAAGGCCGATATGGTTCGTGTGCAAAAATACTATGACGTAAAACTCGTGGCCCCGGCGGCGTGTTTCCGTTTCAATAACGTCATTCAATAAATCAGGATCGTATGGCCGGAGGGTGTCGCCTGACACGGCGCGCTTTCCGGCCACTTTTTATCATTCTCGAAGGGATTATTATCATGAGCAGGAAACAGGTGGTTTACAGTATTAACGGCGTCGTATCAACGGCCCTGGCACGCATGGCGGGCAGCAAGACGTTTTGGGTGATGGCAGTTTTTATTCTGACGGCGGCAGACCGGTGGAACCGGGGTGATATTGCCGGAGCGGATTTTTTTCAGATGGTGCAGATCGGCGTAATCGGAATTCTCATACGCGCAGCTCTGTCGCAGGCAGAGATGGCGGCCAACGCGGCTAACCCGGTCCTGATCGACGTAAAAGCGGATACACGAGAACAGCGGTTCCCGGTTCAGGCGACGGGCGGTGCGGCATGTCTTATCGGCGCCGGAGCCCTCCTTGCCCTGACAGCTTGCGCAGGTCCGACGGCAGCATCGGCGCTCATGGGGTGAGAGAAGGTTTGCTTAGTCCGGCGTAATCATGATGAGTTCGATTCCCAGCTCTGCGGCGACTTCGAAGCTTTTTTCTTCGCGGTAGAACTCGGCGTAGAAAATGCGCCGGATGCCGGAGTTGGCGATCATCTTGAAGCATTCCCAGCAGGGGGAGGCAGTTGTGTAGATGTCGGCCCCATTGATTTTCACGCCGTTGCGGGCGGCCTGGAGGATGGCGTTGGCTTCCGCATGAATTGTGCGGCGGCAGTGGCCGTTGACCATATCGTGCCCCACATCATCGCAATGGGGCAGCCCGCGAATGGAACCGTTGTAGCCGGTGGAGAGGATGGTTTCTTCGCTGACGATAATCGCGCCGACCTGTTTGCGGTCGCAGGTGCCACGGCTGGCGACGGCCCGGGCGATGTGCATAAAATAAGAGTGCCAGTCGCGGCGCGACGTGGCCTTCAGGCGCTGGCCTGCGGCTTCCGCATCGCGGTTGCGCTTCAGCAAAATATCTTTCCCCGGCGAGGCCTCTGCAGAACTGCAGGGGGCCTCCGCCGGGGAATTTTCGTTTATCAGGTTGTCAGACTTCATATCTTTAACTACAACGCCACCGCCAGTTTGACGGCGACGGAATCAGGGAATTTCCGGCTCGGGAATCAGAACGGTGTCTTCCTTGGCGGGTTCTTCCGGGTTAAAGGTCAGGGCCACCAGCACGGCGACGAAGAGACCGAGGGCCGCCAGGGTGAACCACAGACCCTTATAGTTGATATAAGCGGGAGTCGCTTCGGTCTGGCTGCCGGTCAGATCGAGGATAATTGGCAGCATGACCGAGGCCAGCGCAGGGCCAAGGCCCAGGATGATGATTCCGATGACGGTCTGGGCTGAGTTGCGGATGTCTCGTGGGGCCACGCGATCAATATACATATAAGTGGTCGCAAAGAAACAGGCATAGCAAAAGCCGTGAAGGGCCTGGCTGGAGACGAGGGCCCACAGCGGCATGCCGGGCACACCCCAGATGGAATATCGCGCCACATAAGCCAGTGCTCCCAGCACGATGACCCATTTAAAGCCGAACCGGGTGAGCAGGAAGCCGAGGATGGCCATGGCGATAATCTCGGCGAACTGCCCAATGCTCATGGCGGGCATGACGAGGCTTTGTTTCAGGCCACTGACCGTGAGGAACTGGGCCGTCTGGATGAAGTAAATCTGGTGGATCATGGCGATGATCAGGCTGGAGATAACAAGGATCATTACGCTGGGCTTGGCGATTAGCTGAAAGGCTTTTACAAAGGCGATAGATTCAACGGCGTCTTTCTTGGGAGGCGTGGCTGGCAGGAAGAAGAAGCAGTAAATCGCATAACAGATGGAAAGGATTCCGCTGGCCGTCATGGCGTCGATAAGGCGGTGGGTAATATCACTGCGCTCATCACCTACCAGGAACGGCGGCAGAGCCTGGAGCTGAAGCCCCGACTGAAGCCAGATCATGGGGAAAATCCACGCAGCGGCGATCCAGCCAAAGGTGCCGAAAATGCGGACTTTCGGAAACTGGGTTTCGACTTTTGCCAGGTTGGCAAACGTGACGCTGTTGGTCAGGCTGAGCGTCGGCATAAACAAGATGCTGTACATAATAGAAAAGATTATCCAGCCAGAGAACGATGTCTGGCGGGCGAGGATAATCTGGATAATACCGCCTGCAAGAAGCAGAAACCCGAGGAACCGCTCGGCCCGGAAGTAACGATCAGCAAACTGGCCGGCGATGAACGGCGCGGTGATGGCACCAATGGAGGCACCCATACCCACGATCCAGCCCACCTGGCGCGCAGAAAAACCGAGCCCTCCCTCAACCGTTTCCGCCTGCAGATACCGGCCAAGAATCGGCAGCCAAAGCCCCCATACGGCGTATTGCAGAAACATCATGAGTGACAGGCGGGGAATGGCTCCGCTTGGCTGAGTCGGTGCGCCGGTGAGTGTCTGGTTCATTTATGGTGGTCCTTTATGGTGATAATATGGGAAAGCCCCCACAGTGCGGCAGTGCGTACCCTTGCGATAAATCACGGTTTTTTTGACGCACCCAATCGCCACACGCAAGCCGGAAGTTGCTTTTAGGCCCATGCTTTGCATAAGGCTGGCAAAATAATATCAGCACGAGGGCCTGACATGGCAAAACATTCCGACAAGCGGCGCAGCAACAAAGCCGACCTTTCCCCTGATGACGACCAAATTACCATTCCGGTTGTGGAAGAGCACGTTTCGGTATCCAAACGCAAACGGGAGACAGGCCGTGTAAAGGTAACGAAATCTGTCTCGGAGCATACAGAAACGGTTCGCGTGCCGGTGACGTCTGAGCATGTGGAAGTGAAACATGTGCCGGTGGGCCGTCCCGTTGAGGAAATTCCGGATGTGCGCCAAGAGGGGGAAGTGACCATTATTCCCGTCACCGAGGAAGTTGTCGTAGTTACAAAACAACTGGTGTTGAAAGAAGAAATCCATTTGGTAAAAACGGAAGATCATCGCGATGCCATAGAAGATGTTACGCTGAAGTCTGAATCAGTTGAGGTTACCCGCGAAGATAACGAAAAGGCGAAAACGGAATAGCCCTTGCGACCTTTCATAAGCGAGTGCCGGTAGACCGGTGCTCCAGTTTTAACCTTGAAAGGAAGCACCTAAAATGTCTAAGACAATCGTAGCACTATTCGATGAAAAAGCAGCAGCAGAACAGGCTCGGAAGGATTTGATTCGCACCGGCCTCAAAAATGACGGGATCCAGGTGGAGGACTCATCCACCGGCGACCTTAATACCCGTCTTCATAAACTAAGAAACATCGGTATGCCCGAACGCCACGCAGAGGCCTATTGTGAAGGTCTGCGCCGTGGCGGCGGTCTGCTGATCGCCAATGTGGAAGACACAAACGTGGCCATGGCCCGCCAGATATTGCAGCGGGAAGGCGCCATAAATGTGGATCAGAAAATCCGTGAATGGGAGCAAAGTGGCTGGACCGGCTTTAGCGACAAATCCCACCCGACGGGCAGGGACGCAAATGCCAGCACGGGCGTTCCCCGTCGCAGCAATGTTTCCAGTCCCGGATCAAGCCGGCCAACGACCTCGGCTTCGGAAATCGACGCAATGCGTGCGAAGGATGTGGATACCGATCAGATTAAACGTGATGAAATGCGGCAGGCCGCCCAGTCGGGTCATGGATCCAGCGATATGGCCCGTCCGGATTCTTCCCGATCGGCTGACCTCCGCGACCGGGACGGGGTGACCATTCCGGTGGTTGAGGAAGACATCAGCATCGGCAAGCGCGAAGTCGAGCAGGGCGGTGTCCGCGTTAACCAGCGTGTGACCGAAAAACCTGTGGAGGACAGCATCAACCTCCGCGAGGAACATGTTAACGTGGAGCGTAAAAAAGTGGATCGTCCCGTCAGTAACGCGGACAGAATCCACATGAAGGATGAGACCATCGAGGTGACCGAACACCGTGAGGAGCCTGTCATCCATAAAGAAGCGCGGGTTAAGGAAGAGATCAAGCTGAACAAGACCACCGATCAGCACACGGAAACGGTGCGCGACACGGTTCGATCGACGGAGGTTGACGTGGAAAAGATCGACGGCGACATCAGCTCAGATCGCAACCGCACGAAACGGAATCGCTAAATCACCTGAACAACATCACGAAATTTCCACGGATATAAAATGCCCGGAGAGCCAAGCGCTCTCCGGGTTTTTATTATAAACTAACTGTCCTGATGGACCAGCATACCGTCGCGGATGGTGGCGGCGACGTTATGTTCGCTGCCGCGAAGGACGACGAAATCCGCGCGTTTGTTTCGATCAATGCTGCCAACCTGATCAAACCGGTTGATGGACTTGGCAGGGTTTTCCGTACACATGAGAAGTGCGTCTTCGAAAGGAATATCGGCCATGTGCTGGAGGCGGGCAAAGATGTCGTTCATGAGGGCGGCGCTGCCCACAAGGACGTTATCGTTGACGCGACGTACACCGCTGTCGGCTCCCACCCGGGCCTGGCCGCTGAAGGCTTCGAAAATGCTTCCCGGAGGGGCACCAGCAGAACTGGCCCCGTCAGTGATGGCGATGAGGCGTTCCGGACCGGTGATGCGGTGGAGTAGCTGAACCACCGGGGCGGCAACGTGCAGGCCGTCGGCAATGATTTCCAGTGAAACGCGGGGATCCATCAGGGCTGCCGTAATCAGGTTGGCGGCGCGATGGTGCAGGCCGGTCATGGCGTTAAACACGTGGGTGATCTGCCGGGCATGAGGATTCTCAAACATCTTCATCCCCAGGGCATAATTCGCCGTGGTGTGACCGAGGCTGACTTCCACTGGCGTATCACCGCTGGTGAACACTTCCACCAGCTCTTCGCCGCCGGGCAGTTCCGGGGCGAGGGTCACCTTCAGCAACAGATCGCCGCAGATTTCCATGACCCTTTTGGCCACACTGATATCAGGCAGACGCAGAAAGCGATCTGTGAAAGCGCCACGACGTTCGGGATTCAGGAAAGGTCCTTCCAGGTGAATTCCGGTGATGCGCGTACCAGGGAGGGTTGAAACGGAGCGGTCGGTGTCACCCTTGCCATAGCCTATGGGGGCCGTGGAACGCAGATTTTTGATAAAGGTTTCGAAACTTTTCAGATCTTTATCGTCACCGGCCAGGGTCGTGGTGGCTGCCATGGTGGTTGCGCCGCCTTTGGCGGCCACACTTGAAATAAACTTGAGACCATCGAGATCGGCATTGAGAAAATCCAGGCCGCCGGCACCGTGGACGTGAACGTCTACGAGGCCGGGGATGACGGTTAGGTCTTCTTCCCGGGCGTTAAACGCGCCGGGGGGGACGGAGGCAGAGTTGAAATCGCCCATGATGGAGATGCGGGGGCCGTCAAACTCCACATAGACATTATCCAGAATGTGTTCGGGTGTCCGCAGACGCCGGCAGGCAATGCCTGTTAATTGGACGGGTTGTGAGTTCATGATAGTCTTAAAGGGCTATTGTTTTCGGGAGCCCGTGTCATTCATTTTCTAAGGAATTGGTACAAAAAAAAGAGCGGGCCCTTTTTGGGTGACCCGCTCTGATAAAGCAACTTGTGGGTAAGGCTTATTCGAAAAGATTGCGACGACGGCGGAGGAACGCCGGGGTTTCGAGTTCGTCGTCCTGAGTTTCCTGGGCGGCGGGCTTTGCGCTGACCGCTCCGGAGTCGTTTTTCGCTTCTGCTGCACCATGAATGCTCTTGTCCACGCCTTCAAAAGCACCGCGAAGGGGATTGTCTGAACGGCCAAAATCAAACACCTCATTACCGCGACCTTCTTCTGCAGGCTTATTGCCAAACAGGGCGGATGCGGTCGGGGTGGGCTGAGCCTCGGCTGTCCCGGCAGGCTTGTTGGCCTGAGGACCGGAAGCTCCAGCCGGAGAAGCAGATACGGCGGGCTTGGACGGTTGGGCCGCGCCCGGACGATTTCCGCCGGGGAGGATGTTGTCCAGACGGTCTTTCAGGCTGCCGCCGCCAGAGCCGCCACTGCGCAGCTCATCGGCGCTTTTCTGTTCCACTTTTCCGGTTTCGCCACGAAGCAGTTTGTCTTCAAAGCCGGTTGCGATAATAGTAACGCGAACTTCGTCTTTCAGACGCTCGTCTACCACGGCACCGAAGATGATGTTAGCATCGGGGCTTGCGGCCTCGTAAACCATTGTGGTGGCTTCGTTCACTTCAAACAGTGTCATGTCGTGTCCACCGGTGACGCAGATCAACACGCCACGGGCCCCATCGATGACAATTTTATCAAGCAGCGGGCTGCTGCAGGCTTTCTTTACGGCCTCTGTGGCACGGTTTTCACCCTTGCCCACGCCGACGCCCATGACGGCACCGCCGGTTTCGTTCATGATCGTGCGGACGTCTGCAAAGTCCACGTTGATCAATCCGGGTACGCCGATGAGGTCGCTGATGGACGAAACGCCCATGGCCAGCACATTGTTGGCTACCGTAAAGGCTTCAGCCAGAGTTGCCTTGGGGCCGACGACTTCCAGCAGGCGATCGTTGGATACGATAATGCAGGTATCAACAAACTCCCGCAGGCGTTCGAGGCCTTCGTTGGCTTTGCGCATCCGCTGAGGTCCCTCAAAGCGGAACGGGCGGGTCACTACAGCTACGGTCAGAATGCCGAGGCTTTTGGCGATCTCAGCCACCACAGGGGCCGCACCGGTACCGGTACCACCACCAAGGCCGGCTGTGATAAACACCATGTCTGCATCAGACAATGCCTGGGTAATTTCATCTTTATGATCAATAGCGGCCTTGGCACCAATATTAGGGTCCGCGCCAGCGCCACGGCCAGAGGTAACATCGTTACCAATCTGGATTTTGGAGGCAACCGAGCTACGGGCCAGGGCCTGCGCATCGGTGTTTACCACGTAGAACTCCACGCCCCGGAGGCCGCTCTTCACCATGCTCTCAACGGCGTTGGTACCGCCGCCACCTACGCCGATTACTTTAATCCGTGCGCAAGGTTCTACATCACTCTCAAACTGGATATCCTGCATCAAAGGGTCTTTACCTTTCGATTTTGAAGCACCTGCCGATTGCATTCACCAAGGGCCTGCTACCGACACTGTCGCGCCACGCATACCTTTGTAAGTGCCACAGCCCCGGTGGAATCAAGCATAAAGGCCATCAGGCCTTTTTATTTTTGAATCCCCAACGGTTTACAGGTGCCATCGCGGTTGGGTTTGACAGGGAGGGTTTGTCAAATGTTTCGCTGTGACACTGGAATTTTGCATATCGATCAGGTTTGAGCGGCTTTTTGCGCCTGATTTTTTGTGCATCATAGCCCGGGCGGAAGCAGTCACTGCGGCATAACAGCCAAACTCTACCGGACGTCAAGGCTGACTTACTTCGGGACCGAATTCGGGTTTTTCTGCGACCTGACAATGTCGCCCTGGCTCAAAGTGCCGTTGCTGGGATCATAAATAATATTTCGTTTGATATCGACGATCCGGGTGCCATCCGGCCCGCCACTGCTCATGCGCCATTCGCCCCAGTCCTGCAACAATTTCTCACCGTTCGGGCCCAGCCAGGGCTCGCTGGCGCGGTCGCCTTGAAAAATCCGGTTGTTCTGCCGGCTGTTTTTGTAGCTGTAATCCCAGATAAAAGGCTCCGGTCCCTCAAAGTTCCCCACGGCAAATGGATCTGGCGGCACCATATTAATATAGGATATAGGGGTCGTGATGCTGAGGCCGGGCTTTCGGGAGAAGCATTCAAAGTAATCCATACCGTGGGCGGTGGCGGGGTCTTCCACGTGGGTGCCGGGCGGCGTTATGACGACGGCGTATTCCGGATAGCCCGGATTATCAATGCGATAAGCTTCCAGGGCTGTGGCGATGCCCTGCATGTCGGCCTTTACCCGAGACAGCTTGGCGCGAGTTTGGGCTTCAAGGAAGTTCGGCACGGCAATAGCGGCCAGAATGGCAATAATCGCCACCACAATCAACAGTTCAATTAATGTAAATCCACGCAACGCATTACCCTCTCAGCCGTGCAGTCGGTTCTTGCCCCACCCCCCTGCTTCTCTGGCCAGCAAAATTATCAGGAACGGATAACAAGGTAGCAAGAACCGGTACCCCTCACCGACATATCCAATCATAAACACCACCAGGGCCACCTGGGGCAGAATGATTAACCAGCTTACCAGCTCAAGAAAATCCGGCCATCGCCGACGAAAAAGCCGCAAGCCGCCCACCACGAAAGCCCCCACGAAAAGCAAAAGATTGATCGGATTAAACCGGGGATATTGCGCCACGAGGTTAGGTTCAGTAAAAGCCGGTCCTCCCACGAGAACGGCGATCCGGTCGGCCACATAACGCAGATAAAGCCCGGGCCGTTCTTTCAGGGTCGCGAAAAACTGCGACTTCATAGATAGGTGACCGTACTTGTGCTCAAGGGCTTCATCGCCAATGAAAGCCGGATGGAACCCCTGATAGAGAGCCAGGTCACTTACGTTTTTCGATAAGAGCAGGGCAAAGGGTTCGCCGGGCCGGGCGAGGGTCGTATTTCGCACGGCCACTGCGCCAATCATCCCGATGACGATTATCGCGAAAAGAATCGTCGTGGCCCAGCGCCACTGGCGGGCGGGCATAAGTCCGGACGGATTCAGAAGGATCAACAGGGCTGCCACGGGTGCGATCAGGAGATAATTATTTCGGGTATAAATGGCCAGAGAAAGCCAAATCGCTCCGGCGGCGACTCGCCATGAGGAGGTCCGCCCACGGTAATGCCACTTGCAAAGCTGATCTATGGCGGCCAGCAGGAGCAGGATTGACATCACCTCCGGAAATAGCGTGGGCACCCACATCTTAAAGGGGCTGACAAGAATCAGTCCGATCCAGATTACTGGTGCCAGTGCCCACAACCGCGCCCCGGATTCTCTTAAAATGGAGGCCACCAGGAGCCCGATGACGCCATAGGCGATGGTGTTTACATAGATGGCGTAAACGGGGCCTTCGCCCAATACCGCCATGAGCGCAGCGAGGATATACCTCATGCCGAACTGGCGCGAGAAGGGGGCGTCCGCCTGGTGAAGCCAGTCGCCGCGCAGGATTTCGCTGGCGAAGGTATAATGAAACAGGCTGTCGGAACCGCCTCCCAGTATGGCGAATCCCGACGGGTAGCGGTCTACATAAAATCGAAGGGTTACGAGGCACCAGGCAAAAAGGAGCAGGGCATGCCACGCACGGTGATGGGCCGGCGAGAGTTGATTCCAGTGGCGGGCGATGACCACAGCAAGGCCAATAAAACACAAAGCCGCCAGCGCGCCGCGAGGGATAATACCGGCGACACCACCCTGAACACTGATGGGCACCAAGGCAGCTCCGGCAATCGCCAGCAATGGGAGCGCTCCGGCAATGACTTTGCGCCGGAGCCCCTGGCCGGACGGTACCATGGCCACGGCGATGGCTGAAAATGCAATCAGCAGCCAGCCCATGAGGGTCTGGGAACCCAGCATCTCCCCCAGTCTGACGACGTGGCCGCTGCGCCCGGGGTCTTCCGGAAAATAAAGAGGCTTGTGAGAATGGGCGCCGGGGATATCCAGCCGAAACAGGGGTCGGCATACGAAATCCACAGCTCTGCCCCTGGCCTCAAATTCAAAGGACATTCCGCCTTGCACCGGAGCTGTCGTGATCCGCACATCGGTCAGCCTGTGATCCGCCAACAGCACGGTCCCGCTGGCAACTTTTACGCTGCCCCGGAGCATGGCATTGAAAGGAATAGCGTCCCGGGCGTTTGACCCTACCGCCGGGTCGTCAAACCGCCGGATATCATTCACAAAATGAGGCGGGATCACGGGAGAACGGTACAGCGGCCAGCCGCCTGGCCCGACCGGCCGAAATGGCGATGCCACCGCCGGTGCCTGGAGGGCGGGATCGGGTGAGGTCACGCGGGCCTCTATACCTGTCGCCGGGATTAAAGCCACCCCAAGCAGCTTCAGTACGAAAAACGTCAGTGGCAGGCCCAGAGAAAAAATATACGCCAGCCGGGGATAAACAAACGCCGATGCCGCCCAGGCAAGCAGCCAGGCCGTTACGATCGTAAGGATGCCGAAATACGAATCCAGGGGTGCCGAGTTTATCCCCCCATAGAGTCCCGGCGGAAGAACAACAAAAAGCGATATGAAACCGGCCGCCAGCCAGGGGGCAATGGTGGGTCGTAGAATTACAGAAAAACTGAACGGCGCACCATTGTTTTGCACATCAAAGGTCAACCGGGGCGCGCTCAACCCAGGCCGTCACATAGGCACCAGAACCCCCGACGGGCTCAAGCAGGCTTTCGTCTGCGTGGATTTTACCGTCCCCGCCTACTTCAATCGTCTTGACCAGTACCGCCCCATACCAGTCAGCAGTCCCTGACATGTCCAGTTTAGCATTAGGAGCATAAAGAACGCCTCTCACGCTGGGAGTTCCTCTCATGTCAAAATCAACAGCACTTTCTGCATAGACAATCAAGCTTGCTGCTTTTCCTGATGCATTAATATCGGAGGTACCACGCATACTGAAAGAATCTGTTACCCAAATAGTGACGGTGGGATTACCACTAAAATCAATTTCAGCACTTCCGCCCATATCCATCTTTTTTGTTACAATATTAACATTATTGTTTTTTCCCTGAACCAGGGCGTTCTTGCTTCCGCGCATATAAATCTGGTCGTTTGAAATGATGTTCAGCGTAACACCTTCATCGGCTCTAATTGCACCGCTGCCCGCCATATCAAAGCTGTTCTCCACATAGATAGTTACTTCGCCGTTGCCGGTAATTTTAAGATCGCTACTGCCGGATAGTTTCAAGGAATCGAAATGATACACGCCAGGCGCCGGCATGGTCATGTCATTTGTGCCATTGGCATGAACATCTTTTTTCCCGGAGGATGGCACCGTGATACGTTTGCCGGTGCTGTCGAGCAAAACGACCTGGCTATTATTGTTTGTCGTAGGGCGCGCTGTACTGAAGGTGGGGGAAGGTATCGACGGGGGAGGCGTAGGCTTACTTTTCGATTCAGCTTTCTTGGTGACTTTTGAATTACCTTTGAAAGAAATCGTTCCGGCAGCCTGAGCATTTCCAACTATTTGTGAACTGCCGCCCAAACTGATATCTCCGCCACTGCCAGTATTGCCAATTAGTTCGGCGCTGCCCCCGATAGTAATATCATCAAACGCATAAATCCCAAATCCGCCAAAGGGTGACGGGACGGTATCAACCTTTGCGCTGAGCTGGACAGAACGGCGGACTTTGGCAGTGGCTTTGTTTGGAACATAGCCCGTTGCCAGCACCTTGGGCTCACCGTCGAGATCCCACACTTCTACCACGGTTTCGCCCACAGTCCGGCCCTCATCGTCGGCTACCAAATGGGAAAGTTTGCGATTGGTAGACCCTGACCACCCCGTGAAAGCTTTGGGAGTGGCTGCGGAATCTTTGTTAAGCTCAACCAGCGCCAGCTCTGCGCCGGCCTCGGCGACTGCGAGAGCTGCGAGATAATCCCCGGAGCGGGCCGCCATTCGTGTTTGAAACATCGTCGCCCGATAGGCAAATCCTGCACATATCGAAACGATTACCCCAAAAATAATTACCGCCACAAGGGCGCTGCCGCGCCGGGTATTTGTATAACCAAAACAACACATCATGAAGATCCTCCAGTGGCAACCGGGGTTTTATTTCGCAGGCGAACAGAACCTGCCAGGGGAACATTAAACACTTTCTCACCGCGCGACTGCACGGCTGTGAACTTGTAATAAATGACATAGGCGCCGATGGCATCGGGCAAAACATCGTAAGTGCCGGCCAATTGTACCACGCCGCGGGCCTGGGAGCCGATCACTCTCGATCCGCTTTCGCGACTGCTTGATCCATGGGCCACCACCTGCCGTATCATGCGTTCCTGGTCATCGCGATGATAAATAATGCGGTCGAAATTGCTATCCACATTGGTGGGAAAGCCATTATTATCGATGGCCGGCAGCTTGAGAATCAGTGTCGAACTGTTGGCGTTAAATGCGCCGTAACTGGTTTCCACTTCCACCGCCGAGCGGACATCGCGCGTTAGAGTGTCGATCACACTGCGGGCCTGCATCGTGGCTTGATTTTGAAAGAAGGCTTCTACAGACATTCGGCTGGCAGCGATAAAAATGGATAAAACTGCTGTGGTGGCCATCAGGCTGATGGCAGATGCTATAAGGACTTCTATCAGGCTGAAGCCCTTGCGCGGTCTCTTCAAATAGAAAATTTTCATCGCCTGTTCACCCCATTACTCGAAATGTATGTAGCCACTTTTTTCGTGGTGGGTCCGAGACGAAAGGGGGTATAAGTGACTGACGCTGTAACACGATACAGGTTTTCGTTTAGCTGATTAAAAATTACCTGTCCGGAGGCTCCCTGCAGAGTCATGGTGTATCCGGAGTCGTCCAGGCTGTCGTTCACTTTATCATAGAGATGGATAAGGGAACTGTTCGTATTGAAAGAGACCGGACTGTTAGCAGCTTGAGCCTTCAGCTCTTCAAAGCTTAGATGACGGGTCATTTCCAAAGTGCTTTCAAGAAGCCGGTTCACGTAAAGTTGCTCCTGCGTGCGCCGCATCGTTCCGTAGGAGCTTACCAGCAGTGCAAACGCCCCGACAATAATCAGGAAAAGCAGTGCCATGGCTATGATCATCTCCATCAGGGTAAATCCCCGATGAGGGGCGCATGGGTATTTGGCTACCAATCTTGACAGCCAAGCTGAATCTGTTCCCGCACACTTTCTGTTGATTTCAAAGGACATGGCCCGCCTGCTTTAGGTACAGTGAGTACTATAGACCGTTGCAGACTGTAGCGCGCCATTGTCGTTGTCAAGACAAAACAGCAAGCAAATGCGATGCGCACAAAAATATGGCAGTATGGGTGCTAAAAAATCAAGCGCAGCTTACATAATTACCGCTGGGGAGGTGGCTGGAAGCGCTGGGCGGCTTCTGTGCCGGCGCGGAGGAAGATTAGATCCCGGGTGACTTCCTGGGCGATTTTTTCCATGTGGAAATACTGAGTCGAGTGATATCGAATTTTCGCATAGCATTTTTCGAATTCCATGCGGCCGGTGGCCACGTCAAACACGGCCACCGTGAGGCTGGCGGCGCTGGCGAAACTGCCGGGCATGACGGCCTTGCGGACTTCTGCATCGCATATATGCCCTACGATAACTTTTTGCACACCCAGCTCACGCCCAATGGCGACAGGGTCCAGCACGTGGATGGCTTTCTGTACCTCGTCATTGGACATCTGATTGAACTTCCGCCTGATCAGGTCGCGCTTGTCTGCGTAATAATAGCGCAGATCGGCGCGGCTGCGCACATTATAAGTGCCTTGATTGCGAAGTTCATCGGTCAATAGATTGGCTGCCATGCGACCGACGTTGGCATTGACGTAAATATCCTGCCGGCCAAACCACCAGCCCCGGCTGTCGGATTCTGTCTGCACCTCTCGCTCCCTGTAGTTGACCCGGCGTGTGCAGCAGTCGCGGGATTCGCTTACACGGGGAGACACGGTGAAATCAAGGACGACGGCTGTGGGACCGGGGGTGCTGACCGTGGGACGGCGATACAGATTAAATTGCGCCTGGGCAGGGCCATGAAGGGCTATGATTGAAAGCACAATCAGGCCGAAGGCAAATGACGGTCGGATGAGCCTGACGGCTCGGAAAAATGGACTTTTTGTAAGCATCGTATTTCGCAATTACCCTATTGGGGAACATTTGCCAGAAAAAACGTACCTGCCGGACCTTGCTCGTAAAGAATCGGCTGACATCAGGTGGGCGTGGCTGCCGGTGATCCCACTTTACCGGCGCTTTGACGTTTGATCAAGGAGGGTGCATGGCGCACGTCGCGGTGTTCCTGTTTGTCGGCTCCGCCTTGAAGATCAGTGATAATCATTTCTGCGGCTTCCACGCCCACCTGGTATGAATCAATCCTCATGGTGGTGAGGGGCGGCCCCAGCAGTTCCGCAATGGGAACATCGTCAAAACCGACGACGCTGAGATCTTGGGGAACCCGAATCTGAAGTTCATGGGCGGCTTTGTAAACGCTGACGGCCAGCAGATCATTAAAGCAGAAAATCGCTGAGGGACGTCGCGCGGGGTTTTTCAGCAACTTGTATATGGCCGCGTGTCTGTCCTGCTCTGTGGTTCCGGTATCCACCAGGAAGTTTTCGTTAACGGCAAGGCCGCGATCTTTGCAGCATTCCAGAAACCCGGCCCGGCGTTCACTGGCGGTGGCGGCAGATTCCGGACCTTTTAGAAAGGCGATCTGCGTATGGCCGAGATCAGCCAGGTATGCCGTGGCCTGGTAGGCGGCGTCGTGATTGGCGAAGGAGATGGAATGACATTCTACGCCCGGCAATTTATCGATGGAGACCATGGGCAACCCAAGGGTCGCCGCGTGTTGCAGATGAGTCAGGTCCACCCCCACCTGGATTGGCGAAATGATGATACCTGAGACCCGAAATGATATCAGCGACCGGATGGCGTCGACCTCATAAGAGTGATTCTCAAAGGTGTTATGATAAAGAATGCTGTAGCCGCTGGACCGGGCCACGTTTTCTATGCCCAGCGCCACCTGGGTGTAGAAGGGATTGCTGATATCACGCAGCACCACGCCAAGCAGGCGGGTGCGTTTGCCGGTGAGAGAAACCGCATGTTGATTCGGCGAATAATTATGGTCCTGAATCGCCTGAAGCACTCGCTGGCGGGTTTCTTCGGAAACCCAGTCTTTGCCGTTCAGCACGGCAGACACCGTTTGTCTGGATACGCCGATCAGTTCGGCGAGATCTTTCATGTTCATGTCAGGTCAACTTTTCGTTCACGCGGTGTCAAACAGCCAGCGAGTTTGTAGTTCAGGTGGTTCCTGTTCGCCGCATAGTCCAATCAGCAGTTACAATAAAACCTGTTCATAATAAGGACGCCGGTGCAACAGAACTTTAGTTAAAGGCTGGGCGTTTCAGTTCTGATCACTTCCGGCGAGCATGAACCACACGGTCATGATCCGCATAATCTTGCGCAATCTCAATGTCCGTCAAGCCGTGCCGAGCGAAAATCTGAGAGACGCTTTCGCCCTGCCGATAGCCGATCTCCACGGCCAGAAACCCGCCGGGATAAAGCAGGCGCGTGGCCTGCTCTGCCAGAAACTCATACCACCGCAAACCATCATTGTCCGCAAAAAGCGCCTGGGAGGGTTCATACTGGGCGACCTCTGGCGCCAGGGTGGGCTTTTCAGCCGGGTCAATGTATGGGGGATTGCTCACAATCCCATGGAATGAACCTTCGATTCCGGCGAAACCCTCCTGCAGCCGAACGTCAACCCTGTCGGCCACGCCATGAGCGGCAGCATTCTGCCGGGCGGTTTCTGCCGCACGCTCGTCGATCTCTGTGGCTGTCACCCGGACACCGGGATTATCTGCAGCAAGAGAAACGGCGATGGCTCCGCTTCCAACGCCAAACTCCAGCAGCCGAAACTCAGCCGCTTCGTTTTCACCGGAAGGGGAAAATTCTGTCAGCAGGGCATGAACCTGCTCTACGAGGATTTCCGTGTCAGGACGGGGGATCAACACACCCGGCCCCACCTTAAACATCCGGCCAGCAAACTCCTTCTCGCCCAGGATATAAGCCACAGGCTCCCGCGCTCCCCGGCGGCGCACCAGCTCCCGCGTACGCGCCAATTCGTCGTCGTTGAGCGGATAATCAAAGTTCAAATACAGATCAAGGCGACTTTTACCCAGGGCATGAGCCACCAGCAACTGCGCATCCAACCGGGCCGAATCAATGCCCTTCTGCTGAAAAAAAGTCGCGGTGCGCTCGATGATGTCGCTAATCGTTAGCGGTGCGTTGGAAGTCATCGGGGTTAAGCTATATTAACGGGAAGCCGTAAAATGCGCCCGGCCGAACGGCGATTGGCAATTCCTGTCGAAAATACCAGAACATCACCCCTCCAGCACCACCGTTGCCGCGGCGTGGGTTGCTGTGTGGGTTATGGTCAAGTGGGCGCGGGTTATACCCAGGTCTTTTGTCAAGACAGCGGCGCCTCCGGTGATTTGCAGTTCGGGACGACCGTCCGGATCTCGGGTGACTTCCATGTCGGTCCAGCTTATGCTCTCACCGATTCCCAAGCCCAGGGCTTTTGCGCAGGCTTCTTTGGCGGCGAAACGCCCCGCGAGACTGGCGGCGGCATTGCCACGAGCCATGCAGTAATCGATCTCGCCCGGAGTAAAAACCCGGCTTAAAAACCGGCTGCCATGACGGTCCACCGCCCGCTGTATTCGCGCAATCTCCACGAGATCCATGCCGATGCCAATGATCATATTAAATACTGGCATGAGCCGTACGACAGGCCCTCGTCAAACCAAAACCATCCCCCTGCCGGCCCGTCGCAGAAATTCCCTTGTGAAACAATGGCAGGGGTCAGAGTATACCCCTGAGTAGATCATTCGCGTAATTTTATGGGAACCCCCTTAATGAGCACCGTCGACAGTTCACTTAACGATACACTGAAAGATGCCGAAGAGCAGGCATTGTCTGCCATTAATTCCGCTGCTGACCTAAAGGCTCTGGAGGCACTGAAGCACCAGATCCTTGGCAAAAAGAGTCCTATCCGCAGCTTGATGAAACGCCTGGGCGAACTCGACGCTGAGAGCCGTCCCGCCGCCGGCCAAGCCATTAACGGTGCAGCCATCCGCGTGGAGCAGGCCTATGCCCTGCGTCATGAGACCCTCTCAGGCGAAGCCATGGCCCAGCGCCTTCAGTCGGAAACTATCGACATCACTCTGCCCGGTTCATCCCCGGTCCCCCGTGGGTCGGTTCACCCCCTCGTCCGCACCATGGACGAAATGGTGCGCGTCCTGGTGAGCATGGGTTATGAAGTGGCCACGGGCCCCGAAATCGAAAGCGAATACAACAATTTTGACGCCCTCAATATCGCCGCAAACCATCCAGCGCGGGACATGCACGATACGTTTTATCTGCCGGGCGGACTGATTCTGCGCACGCACACCTCTCCGGTGCAGGTGCGCCACATGCTTTCTCATCAGCCGCCAGTGGCGATCATTTCTCCGGGTCGCGTTTACCGCGTGGATGACGTCGATGCCACCCACTCCCCGGTCTTCCATCAGCTTGAGGGTCTATACGTTGATCGCGAGGTCAGCCTGGCTCACCTCAAAGGCACCCTGCAAGAGTTTCTGCGCTCCATGTTTGGCGCCGGCCTCAACACCCGCTTCCGCCCCAGTTATTTCCCCTTCACCGAACCCAGTGCCGAGGTGGACGTGCAGTGCTTCGTCTGTCGCGGTCAGAGCGATGCCTGTCGTGTCTGCAAAGGCACCGGCTGGATCGAGGTGGGCGGAGCCGGCATGGTCCACCCCAAGGTGCTGGAAAATGTGGGATATGACAGCAATGAAGTCAGCGGTTTTGCCTTCGGCCTAGGCGTGGAGCGATTCACCATGCTGAAGTATGGCCTCAGCAACATGCGTCCTCTTTACGAAAACGACGTCCGCTTCCTGAAGCAGTTTGCCTGATCCGGGCATGACAGGGTCCACCTCTCTACAATCCCTTCTGCGGCGTCACGGCCTGTGGGCTAATCGTGGCCTGGGCCAGCATTTTCTGCGCGATGAAAGCGTGCTGGAGGCGGTCGCCCGGACTATCAATCCTGCCGCCGACAGTGACGTTGTGGAAATCGGCAGTGGACCGGGAAACCTCACCATGATGCTGTCCCTGTCTGGTGCATCTGTCACTGGCATCGAAATGGACCGCCGCTTTGTTCCGCTGCACAATGAGCTTATCATGACCAACCCGGCCTTTGAGGGCCGTCTGAAGTTTCATTACGGGGACGCGCTGGAATTCGACTACCTGGCGGCGGCCCAGGCCTCTCGCGATGCCGGGCGACGCTTCCTCATTGCCGGCAACATCCCGTACCAGATCACGTCGCCCCTCATTATGAAGATTCTCGAAGAAGAAATCCCCTTCGAGGCCATGGCCCTGATGATGCAGCGCGAGGTGGCCGTCCGCTTGCGATCTGCCCCCGGATCAAAACAAAATGGCAGCATTACCATCAAGGTGCAGTTCTACAGTGAAGTGGATCACGTGGTAGACGTGCCCCCCAGCAGCTTTGTCCCGCCGCCCAAAGTGGAGAGCGAAGTGGTGGTTTTCCGCAGAAAACCCATCTCCAGGGACATCCTCCGCGACAAGCATGGCCGCCCCGATTTCTTCCGCCTGGTGGACGCAGCCTTTATGCACCGCCGGAAGACTCTGCCTAATTCCCTGGTGGCTGCCGGTTACGGCACAACCCGCGAACAGACAGAAGCGGCCCTGCAGACCCTGGACCTGCCTCCTACCACCCGCGCCGAACAACTCGGTCTGCCGGAATACATCGCCCTTCACGAAGTCCTGCGCGATATTATCGCCTGACCCCGCAAGCTATCGTTCCCAGAAAATATCGCCCTCAGAATAAGTGCCATTTGTGACGTCGAACAGGGATTCCGTATTCTCGTCCTCTCCATTCGGACCAACACTGTAAAAAATCCCTTTCTCCTCATTAAACAACATTGGCCCCATGGAGAATGGATCCGCCGGAATTTCGCCCAGGTGCGCCGCGATGGCGCTATCATCACCGGCCGCCGACGCTCCCTGCGTCAGCTCCACCACTCGCTGGGCCAGGAAAAGCTGAGCGAGGCGGTATTTCGCAGCAGAGACCTTATCGCGCACTTCCGCTTCGGTCAGATCTTTGGTCATAGAAAACATCTGCCCCGGACTGACACCGAACACCGCCCGCACAAATGGCGTCGACCTGACCATTAAAGATTTTCCTTTCATACCGGACTCATCCCATAAGTTCGAACCGGTCTGAATAGCACCCATCTCGTGCCGGGGGTCTCCCGCAGGAAAATTATCCATGGCCCACAGGCCATAGGTACCGGATAAAATATCGAAAAGCTGATAATAAAGCGTGGTAATGGTCTGGCCTCTTAGTTCCACAGGATATCCAAACGTATGCGCCCGGTATAAGGGGGCCGCCACATCTCCCAACTGCCAGCGCTCCACCGGTAAAGGTTCCGCAATAAAGCTAAACCTGTTCAGGAGATCCAGTCCATGACGCAGCGCATCGGCATCATTGCATCGGCGTGTAATAGTCGAAAAGGCTTCGGCGCTTCGACTGACCGATGCGACCCGCAACAACTCTTTCACAGCATCCAGCGGCCGCTCGCCCTGCACATAACGCACCGGCAAAACCGCCATTTCCATGGCCGTCTGATACTCACCCCGCCGCGCCGTATCCACCGCCGCGATTAATGTATACTTGGTGAAGTCACGCACCGCAGTCCAGTTTGTGCCCGTAGAGTAGAGGTCCATATTATAGGTATACGAAGGAAGGTGCAGGCCCGCCGAAGTCTCCGCTATAACCGGCACGAACGCGGCATATAATCCGTCAATTGATTCCTGTTCGCCCGACGTAACGGCATCGCCGCGCACCAGCCGGTCAAACGCGCTTCCCGAAGTTTCATCGTCCTTCAAAAGCAGATCATACTCGTCGTTCATGCGCGCGATTGTTTCATAGAGCTCAAACTGAAACTCCACCACCTCATCCGACGGCAGCGGCTGTGGCAGTTTCCAGTCGTCAGGGAATTGAACGATTTCACGATCATTCCGCTTCATCCGCTCAACTTCTTCCGGACCAAATTTCGTGATAACGTAAGACCGGGCAGCCATCGTGAGCAGCAGAACAATCGTGACCAGGACAATCACCACCATGCAGCCGCATCGAAAAAGAGATGGATCGCGCGGCGTAGGGCTGAATGGCGTGGGCGTGCCGTATTGCGATCGATATTGAGGGGCGGGCTGCTTGGGCGAATGACTCATGGCAAATCCTGGCGTGGCAATCTAAAGGCAAAAATCCATACGACATCTACCGCCATCGCGCACACATTCAATGTCTTTTCTCCGCAAACCCGGACCATCGCCAATGCTTAAAATCATTGATTCTAGACCGGGCGATCGCCGTGGTTAATTCTGACTGACCATGACCCAGCCGGATGAACATGCCCTAACCAATCCCGACCCGCCAAAAAGGTCGCGCACACTTAATGTTGTTGCGCTGATCCTTCTGATTCTTTCGGTCTTCGGCCTGGCCTTTACCCCCCTTCGAGGCAGTCAGGATGAATGGTGGCACCTGAAAACCGGCCAGTGGATTTGGGAAAACGGCCGGCTTCCGGTGAATGACATCTTTACATATACCGGCGAAAACCTCCGCTGGTATAATCACGAATGGCTCAGTCAGATCATCTTCTATGGGGTTTTTCGCGCTGGAGACGCGCTCTCTCCTGATGCTGGCGGATTTTTTCCCGGTGGGCTTCCCTGGCTGATCGGGTTTAAAGCGTTTGTCGTTACCGCAGCCTTTCTTCTCGTGGCCCGTCTGGCCTGGCAGCGTCTGCGTGATATGCCTGGCGGGTGGGTGGTTGCATGCATCATTGCTGTCATCGCCGCCGATGTCTCCCGCCGGACGATCTATGTCCGACCGCCCATTTTCTCTTATGTGCTGTTCGCCAAGTTTCTTTTGATGCTTTATGCCTGGAAGCAAGGTCGGCTGAAGACGGCCTGGTTGTGGCTGCTTGTGCCGCTGACGGTTGTCTGGGGAAATTTACACGGCATGGTCTTGCTGGCTGTGGTGGCCGTGGGAGGCTTTGCCGGCGGGGAGTTCCTGGAGAATGCCGCACGCTGCCTGCGCCGTGGGCGGGGTTCAACTTTCTCCGAGCTGGCACGACGCCTGGCCACACCCCCATTCTTATTTCTATCCGCCCTCACGGCGGTCGTCGGCGTTGCCTGTATGGTTCAGCCCAGCGGATACCACATCTTTTTTCTGGGAAGAAATTTCACCGCTGACCCCCTGCTGCAACAGATCATCCTGGAAATGAAACCCACTCCCGGCCCGTTTGTGCTGTTTGATCCTGA
>CAYUGQ010000028.1:0-24430 GCA_964444305.1 uncultured Candidatus Sumerlaeota bacterium | reverse complement strand
TCTGATGAGGATATTCCTTAACCCGCTGGGCTGCGTTGGGAATTTTGACGAGTTCGAGCATCCGTATGGATTCCTGGATGGCTTCGCGGTTGCTCATGCCTTTGTGGACGCGGAATGATTCGCCGATCTGGTCGCCGATGGTGAAGACGGGGTTCAGGGAGGTCATGGGCTCCTGGAAGATCATGCTGATCTGGTTGCCCCGGATGCGGCGCATTTCTTTTTCGGTGTAATCGAGGAGGTTTTTTCCGCGATAGAAGATTCGTCCCCCTTCAATTTTGCCGGGAGGCTGGGGGATGAGGCGGAGTATGGAAAGGGATGTTACGGACTTTCCGCATCCGGATTCGCCCACTACGCCGAGGGTCTGGCCTTCTTTGATGGAGAAGCTGACGCCGTCTACGGAGCGGTAGGTGGCTTCGGAGGTGTGAAAGTAGGTTTTCAGATTATCGACGACGAGGAGGTTTTCCGCGGGGTCGGCATGGATCTGTTCATAATGGGGCACGGACATTGAGTGTTCCGTGGGCGGCTGACTGGGCAGGCCGGGGCGCACTATGCCGTGCGCGGGGGTCACAATGGGGGCCGGTGAGCTCATGAGCGTGCCGCCTCCGTGTTTTCTACTTCCACCTGTATCATAACCACCAAAGGCAATGGCAGTGGCGGGGGCATGTCAAATTAAAAGTGGGGGGCCCGGGGGGAGTTTTTGAGTAGTGGTTGTGGGGCGGGGGGAAATTTGCGTCGAATAGGGAGGGTGGCTATCTGTCGAATCGTGTGATTTGACTATTCTTGATGACATAGAGACGCCGGCAGTGGCGGGACATGGCGGGCGGCGTCCGCGGGTTTTTATTGAGACGTATGGTTGCTCGTTTAATGTCTCTGATGGTGAGGTGATGGCGGGGCTGCTGGAGCGGGAGGGGTTTGAGCTGGCGGGTTCGCCGGCTGAGGCGGACGCTGTGGTGGTGAACAGTTGCACGGTGAAGGATCAGACGTGGCGTGAGCTGAAGAAACGGGTTTCGGCGCTGGAGCGGGGCGTGGGTGATGAGGCTGGTGGGGGAGATGTGGGATCGAAGGGGCCGGCGGTGATTTTGGCCGGGTGTGCTCCGCGGGTGCCGGAGCAGTCGCGGCAGTTTCCGACGATTTCGCAGCTTGGACCTAATAACCTTGCGGAGCTGCCGGATATCGTGCGGCGGACGCTGGCGGGGGAGCGGCTGGTGCGGACGGATGTGCGTCATGATGAAAACAGGCTGACGCTGCCGTCGCGGAGGCGGAATCCGCATGTGGAAATTGTTCCGATCAGCAAGGGGTGCCTGGGGGCGTGTACGTTTTGCCAGACGGTGCTGGCGCGGGGGCGGCTGCGGTCGTTTCCTGTGGAGCAGATTATTGAGAAGATTGAGTCGGCGGTGGGGGAAGGGGTGACGCAGGTGTGGCTGACGAGCCAGGACTGTGGTGCGTATGGACTGGATATTGGGAGCAGTCTGCCGGCGCTGATGCGGCGGGTGGCGGAGATTCCGGGGGAATTTATGGTGCGGGTGGGGATGGCGAATCCGGACCTGATCTGGTTGTGCCTGGATGAGTTTGCGGAGATTTTGGCGCATCCTCGATTTTATCAGTTTGCGCATGTTCCGTTGCAGGCCGGGAGCGATGCGGTGCTGGCGGATATGAAGCGGCTTTATACGGCGGAGCAGTTCCGGGTGATTTGTGAGCGGCTGCGGCGGTCATCGCCGGATGTGACTATTTCGACGGATATTATTGTGGGCTTTCCGACGGAGTCGGATGGGGATTTTCAGCAGACGCTGGATGTGATTCGGGAGACGGGGATTCCGGTGGTGAACCGGAGCCGGTTTTCGCCGAGGGCGGGGACGCCTGCGGCGCGTTTGAAGCCTTTGCCGTCGAAAGTGGTTTCCGGGCGGAGCAAGGCTTTGTATGAGGTTGCTTGCGAGATTGCGTTTGCGGATTTAGATAAATGGAGCGGCTGGCGTGGGGCGGTGACGGTTGAGGAGCAGATGCCGGGGCGGGGCAAGATGTTGGCGCGGAATTTTGCGTATAAGCCGGTGGTGCTGGGGGCGGCGCAGGCGTTGCGTGCGCTGGTGCAGGTGAACTGCCGGGAGCGGTTTCACCTGGAGGGGCGGATTGTTCTGCCGGGCTGAGGTGGTGGGGTTTTCGTTAGCTGGTTTGTGAGAAACTCGTAGGCGCGATCGCGGGTTTTGGTGGGGAAATCGTGGGCGCAGGGCGGGTGTTCGAGGTGGAAGTGGGGGATGATGCCGGTTTTGTGGCAACGGCGGGTTGCGTTTTCGACGATTCGTTTGACGCTGTTCCATTTGAAGTTGTCGTCGTTTAGGGGGGCGCTGATAAAGACGGCGCGAGGGGCGATGGCGAAGAGGATGTCGTCGAAATCGAAGGGGATGTTTTCGGGGGAGGGGTATTGGCTGAGGCGGGGCATGTAGAGATCTTGAGCCCAGCCGGAGAGATTCCCGTCTTTATAATCTTTAAAAGAGTCAAAGCCGCAACTGGTGACGATGGCGATGAGGCGGGTATCGAATGCGGCGGTGAAGAGGCTGTTGTGGCCGCCGAGGGAGTGGCCGATGGCGCCGTATTGACCGGGCCTTATGTAGGGAAGGCTGTCGAGGAGGTCGAGGGCACGGGTATTGTCCCAGATGGCTTTCATGGTTCCGCTGCTGTACCCGAGGGATTTTAGGTTTGGGTGATAATTGGCCATGAGGGGGTAAGCGGGAGCGATTACGACGAAGCCTTTTTCTGCTAATTCGTGGGCGTAGTGGCGGTTTTTGTCGCCGCCGAGACCGACGGGGATTTTATGGCCGAGCTCGTGGTGGGTGGGGTGAAGGGCCAGGATGCCGGGAAGGGTGGTGGTGGTGTCGTGGAGGGCTGGCTTAGGGATGAGGAGATAGGCGGGGGTGGCGGATGTGGGTTCGCTTTGATAGGTGATAAGCTGGCGGACGCAGGGGCCGCAGTCGGTCTCTTCTATTATAGTGAACGGGGGCGGGGTATGGCGGGTCGGGGTGGGATAGGGGCCCATGACTTTTTCCATGCGGCCCTTGATTTCGGTTCGGAGCGCTTCGCTCATGGCTTATTCGGTGACGGCGGCTTCTTCGATTACGAGGTCTCCGGTGCGGGAGTTCATGCTGGCGCGGATACCGATGGGGAGAGTGGCGTAATCGTCGATGTGGCCGAAGGGGAGGCCGGTGAGGACGGGGATGCCGAGGGGGCGCAGGCGATCGTAGAAGATGTCATCCATGACGGGTTCGAAACTGCGAGGGACTTTGCGGGGAAGGGGTTTAACGTTTTGAGGTGATTTGAGGGCGGCTTTGGTTTCGATTTCGGCGCAGGCGGAATGGGGGATGTTGCGGCCAATTACGATGCCGGCGGCATCTTTGAGTTTGCCAGCGCTGAGGAGCTGGGTGAGCATGCGGTCGATGCTGTAAGGTTTTTCGTCGATTTCTTCGATGAAGACGATGGTGTTGCGGGTTTGGATTTCGAAGGGGGTGCCGATGCTGGCGGCCATGAGGCTGAGGTTTCCGCCGGTGAGGCGTCCGGTGGCGTTGCCGTGGCGGATGACGCGGTAGTTGCGATCGTCGTGTTCCTGCCAGATGGAGCCGGCGGGTTCGGCGTAGGCGACTGTTCGGAGGAATCCGCCGATGGCGAAGCGGCTGGGGCGGGTCTGGCCGAAGGTGGAGGAGGCCATGGGGCCATTAAAGGAGACGAGTTTGCATTTCTTCCAGAAGGCGAGGGTCAGCATGGTGATGTCGCTGAAGCCGATAAAGACCTTGGGGTTGTTTTTGATGATGTCGTAGTCGATATCGTTCACAAGGCGGGTGGTGCCATAGCCGCCGCGGAGGCACATGATACCGTCGACTTTTGGGTCGGCGAACATGCGGTGTAGATCGTCGAGTCTGTTTTTGTCGGTGGAGGCGAGGTATCCGTAGCGGTCGCGGACGTGGCGGCCGAGTTTTGCTTTGAAGCCTGCGGCTTCGAGTCCGCGGAGGGCGCGGTCTACATCTTTTGGGTTTCGGGCGGCGCTGGCGGGAGCGATTACGCCGATGGTCATTCCGGGTTGAAGTTTTTTTGGCTTAATCATGCTTTCTCGTGTAGGCGGGAGCGGTTGGGAATATCAACCCTAAATCGGGAAGGGAGTGGTCAGGGGAGAAAGCGCTGGCGGTGTTCGGGTGGGAGGATGCCGCACTGGCTGGATCCGGGGAGGTGGCGTCGGACGGAGGCGACGAGGCGATAACCGACGTCTGACAGGGGGGCTGGGATGGCGGAGAACCATTTGGCGCGGCGTTGCCAGGGGTGGCCCATGTTTTCCATGATGTGGCGTATGGCGCGGGAGCGGATATAGGTTTTTCCGTTGTCGTGGACGATGATTGTTTTGAGGCCGAGTTCAGGGCGGATGCCTGTCTGGGCGGCGGTTTCTCCGTTGAGGGGGGCAAAGCGAAGACGGGGAGTGGTTTCATGATCGAGGACGAAGCGGACGGCGCCGGTGCAGAACCCGCAGTCTGAATCGTAGAACACGATGGGTTGGTCGCTCATGGATTAAAGTAAAGGTATTGATGGGCAAAGATTCGGGGAAGAAGAGGGGGATATAGGATGGGAGGGGTTTTTTGCGGGGGGGTGCAATAATGTGAGGCTGATGCTGGTAGTGGCATGGGTACCCTAAAGACTACTATTTCACTAGAGAAAAGGAAAACCTGCGCACTATGGCTCGTACACCGGCTCCCATTAAGCAGATTCCGCCTCATGGCGGCACGCTTATTAACCGCCAGCTTGAAGGTGCCGCTCGAGATGCGGCAATCGAGAAGGCTAAATCCCTCAAAACCATCAAGGTGGATGATCGCACGGCGTCAGACGTCGAAATTATTGCGATTGGGGCTGTGAGCCCGCTGACCGGATTTATGAACCAGGATGATTATGATGGCGTGGTGAAAACCATGCATCTGGCTGATGGCCTGCCCTGGACGATTCCGGTTACGCTGGGTGTGACGAACGAGGAAGCGGCTGACATTAGTGTTGGTGACCAGGTGGCGTTGGAAGATGCTGACAGCGGTACGCTACTGGCGGTTTTGACAGTGGAGAGCAAGTATTCGCCGGATAAGAAGGTTGAGGCGGAGCATGTTTTCACGACTACGGAAGAGGCTCATCCAGGTGTGAAGGCGCTTTATGAGAAGGGTGATGTTTACCTTGGCGGGCCGATTGATGTAGTTAATCTGCCTCCTCACGATGATTTTGAGCAGTATCGGCTGACGCCGGCTCAGACGCGGGCAGAGTTTTTGACTCGGGGCTGGCGCCGGGTGGTGGCTTTTCAGACGCGTAACCCGATTCACCGTGCGCATGAGTATATGCAGAAGGTGGCTATGGAGATTACGGATGGTATCCTGCTGCACCCGCTGGTGGGTAATACGAAGGGTGATGACGTGCCGGCTGATGTTCGCATGAAGACTTATGAGGCGATCACGAGCAAGTATTACCCGATGGATCATACGCTGATCGGTGTGAACCCGTCGGCGATGCGCTATGGGGGGCCGCGTGAGGCTGTGTTTCATGCGTTGATCCGTAAGAATTATGGCTGCACGCATTTTATTGTTGGTCGTGACCATGCGGGTGTGGGGAACTATTATGGTTCTTTTGATGCTCACCATATCTTTGATGAGTTTGAGCCGGGGGCGATTGGTATTACGCCGCTGTTCTTTGATTTCACGTTTTGGTGTAAGGCGTGTGGCGGCATGGGAAGCACGAAGAGCTGTCCGCATGGCAAGGAGCATCATGTGTTCTTGAGTGGTACGAAGGTGCGGGAGATGCTTGGCAATGGAGAGATGCCTCCGCCGGAGTTCAGCCGTCCTGAGGTTGCTCAGATCCTTATTGATGCTTACCGGAAACAGGCTGCAGAATCGAAAGATGCATAAGGCATCTGTTAGTTTACTGAATGTTAGAGCTTAGATTGAAGTGCCCGGTGAAGTTACCGGGCGCTTTTTTTGCTGATATGATGTGCGATTGCGGCCTGATTTCTGCTGAATTCCTGCTTGATTAAGGAATTCACAGGCCACAGATATGCATACGAATCAGAAAAGTAGTAAGGCTGCTGAAAATATTACTGTTAATAATGCCCTGATCGATCTCCTCGTTGACGCCTTCATTTCGATATAAAGTGTTGATTACCAAATCATTAACGAATCCCGTCCGCATGATGGGGGCCGGTGTGGCCCTGTGGTATTTTGTGGTGGCGGGCGGTTCGGCGATGTGCGCGGATCCTCGGGTGCTGTCTGATCTTCCGTCAGAGAGTGTGTTTAAAAAGCAGACAATTGTGCTGGCTCAGACTCCGCCAGAGAGTGATTCTGGGAGTACTTCGAGTGTGCAGAGTGAGACGCCTGCGCCGGCGAGTGATGATGATGATGCAGACCAGTTTGTGTTTGCTGGGGATCTGGCGCGGACACTTCGGCGGATCGATCCTGACACGACGGTGGACTGGGACGGTTCGAAGCTGAAGATCCAGATCGAGGGGCAGGAGTTTGCTATTTTCCCTTCCGGGGAAGATATGGTTATTAATGGGGAGGTGGAGTCGGGGCTGCCACCGCTGACGATTCGCAATGGGGAGATTTATGTGCCTCAGGCGATTGTGGGTCGGATTGGTTCTGAGCTGGAGAAGACTCTTGCTCCGCCGACATCTACGCCGGAACCGACGCCTACGCCTTCGCCGACTCCTGAGGGTGAGGGGGCTCTTGAGGCGACTCCGACACCTGAGGCGACTCCGGGTTCATCTATCTTGCCGGATGTAACACCGGCGGCTACGGCCAGCCCTTCGCCGACGGCTTCGGGTTCGATTTTGCCGGATATGACACCGGCGACGACGGCATCGCCAACTCCGGTGCGGACGCCGGGGGCTACGGCTGCGCCGACTGCTGCACCTGCGGTGGCGACTCCTTTTCCGGTGGCTACGCCTACGCCGACCCCGAGGCCTACTCCGACGCCCACGCCTTCGCCGACGCCCCGACGGGAGGAGCGGACGGAGGAGGCGGATCGTAACCGGATGCTGAGCGCGGAGAGCTTTAAGGCGGCTCTTCAGGATAAGATTTCGTTGAGCACGCGGGATGTGGCTGTGTTTAATTCCAGCAAGTTGCAGGATATGGCCGCAGTGCGGACGGTATCGAAGGTGTTGATTCATCCTGAGGAGGGGGGAATCGAGCGGACGGACGAGTATGGTAAGGAATCAGCGCGGCTTTCTTTGGAGATTGCTCAGCGGGTGAGTCAGCAGTTGCGGGATGAGGGGCTGGAAGTTGAGATGACGCGGACGTCTGCGGAGCCGGTGACTGCGGGGGAGATTTTGCAGACGATTACGCGCAGTGAGGCTCAGATTCTGGTGGTGGTGTCGGTGGGCTACAGCACGAGCTTTCAGGACCTGGGCGGTTATCGCATTTTCTTTATGAATGACAGCGTGGATTATAACTCGCTGCGGGAAAATATCTACGATGCGTCGGAGATTGTTCCTACGGATATGAATTACAAACCTTTCCAGAACATGAGCCGTGTGCTTGCGTCGTCTTTGAGAAACAGCGTGATGACGGCGCTGGAGCGTGACCCGGTGGGTATGAACCCGGCGCCGCTTTATTATGTGCGGCGGGCTCCGATGGCGTCTGCGGCGGTGGTGGCGGGGTATCTGAGCAACCCGGCGGATGCGCGGCGGTTGACAGATCCGGCGCAGCAGGATGTGCTGGCGCGGGGCCTGGTGGATGGTATTAAGAATTATGCGGAACTTTTGAGCCAGGGCCGGGCGCAGCAGGGAGGGGATTCTTAATGGATCCGAATCAGCGCGACCCGGGTTTTGCGCGGTTTGCCTTTACGGTTGTGACTATTGCCCTGGTGGTGGTGACGCTGGGATTGACGGCGATTTATTATGTGTTTCAGGCTGGCGGGCCGGCGGGGTCCGGGGGGGCGGGTTTGCTGAGAAACCGCCCGAATCTGCCGCCGAATCAGGCTATGCTTTATTATACGAAGGATGGCCGGCAGCTTGTGGGGACGCCGATTACGCTTGGTGACCTGGGGATGGATCATAGCGAAAAGGCGCGTCGGATCGTGGTGGCTCTGCTGGAGGGGGAGCGGACTGTGGGAATGAAGTCTGCGATTCCGGAGGGTACGAGCCTGAAGAACGTGTTTATTAACGACAAGGAAGTGATTGTGAACTTGTCGTCTCACATGATTTCGAATCTCCATGGGGGAGTGGACGCGGAGCTGCTTGCGGTATATGCGGTGGTGAACAGCCTGTTGTTCAACCTGGAGGGGATTGATTCTGTGCAGATACTGATTGAAGATGAGCGTCTGCCGACGCTGGGTGGCAACGTGGATATCAGCGTGCCCCTGATTGCCAACGCTGCTATCACCCGAACTGGCTAATTTTGATTTAATTGTGTTTTGCTGAGGCTTGAGTAGCGGCTTGTTTTGCGGTTGCGGGTGTCTCGGTGTGTTTCAGGAGATAATACTCGATGCTGTCTACGAGGGCGCGGTAGCTGGCCTCGACGACGTCTTCGCTGACGCCGACGGTGGTCCAGGTGTGTTCGCCATCGGTGCTTTCGATGAGTACGCGGACACGGGCTGCGGTGGCGGCCTGGGCGTTGAGTACGCGGACTTTGAAGTCGGTGAGGTGGACGCGGTCAAGCTGGGGGTAGTTTTCGACGAGGGCTTTGCGGAGGGCGCGGTCGAGGGCGTTAACGGGGCCGTCGCCATCGGCGACTTCATGGTGCGGTTCGCCGTTTACGTTTAATTTGACGATGGCTTCGGCGAGGCTGTTGCGGCCGTTACGGGAGGTGATAACGCGGAAGCCGGTCATGTCGAAGAAGGATGGGCAGCGGCCCTGGGCTTTTTTGACGAGAAGCTCAAAGCTGGCTTCGGCGCTTTCGAACTGATAGCCTTCGGCTTCGAGTTCTTTGATCTGTTGGACGATGGCGCGGGCTTCGGCATTGTCGCTGGAAATGTCGATTCCGAGCTCGCTGGTTTTATAGCTGATATTGCTTTGGCCGCTTAGTTCGCTGACGAGGACGCGGCGCTGATTGCCGACGGTCTCGGGTGGGATATGTTCGTAGGTGGCGGGGTTGCGCTGGACGGCGCTGACGTGGATGCCGCCTTTGTGGGCGAAGACTGTCTGGCCGACGTAAGGCTGTCGGGGGTCGGGGACAAGGTTTGCGACTTCTGCGACGAAATGGGAAAGGGTGGTGAGCTCTTTCAATTTGCCTTCGGGGAGGCAGCGCTTGTTGTATTTGATTTCGAGATTCGGGATGACCTGGATGAGGTCGGCGTTGCCGCAGCGTTCGCCATAGCCGTTGATGGTGCCTTGTACGTGGACGGCGCCTTCGAGGACGGCTATGCAGGTATTGATTACACCCATGCCGCAGTCGTTATGGACGTGGGCACCTAGGGCGGTGTTGATGGCTGCTTTGACCTGCGCCATGATGGCGGGGATTTCTGTGGGCATGGTGCCGCCGTTGGTGTCGCAGAGAACGATACAGTCTGCGCCGGCGTCGGCAGCGGCTTTCAGGGTTTGAAGAGCATAGTCAGGGTTGGCTTTGAAGCCGTCGAAGAAGTGTTCGCAGTCGTAGATGACTTCGCGGCCTTCGCTTTTCAGAAAAGCGATGGAGTCGGCGATCATGGCGAGGTTTTCTTCTTCAGAAACGCGGAGAGCTTCGCGGACGTGGAGATCCCAGGTTTTGCCGAAGATGGTGACTACGGGGGTTTCGGCTTTGAGGAGGGTGTTGAGCTGAGAATCTTCTTTGGCGGTGATGCCTTTGCGGCGGGTGCTTCCGAAGGCGGCGAGCTTTGCGTGGGTTAGCCGGGTGCCTTTCATTTTTTCGAAGAACTGCATGGCTTTGGGGTTTGAGCCGGGCCATCCGCCTTCGATGTAATCCATGCCGAATTCGTCGAGGCGGCGGGCGATGCGGACTTTGTCTTCGAGAGAGTAGCTGATAAACTCGCCCTGTTCGCCGTCGCGCAGGGTGGTGTCGTAAAGAAAAACGTCTTTATTGCTCATGATCTGATTAGCCTTAGCGGTTTATAGCGCACCGTGGACGCAGGGGTGAAATGCTTTAGAAGGGGAAAAGGGAAAGATTCGCGAAAAGCGAATTGGGGAGAAAGGCTCCAGCCCTGCGGGGTTTCGAGACCGGCTAATCCAGGCCGCGTGCCAACGCGATCACTGAACCCGCGAGGGCTCAATAATTCGTATAATCGGGGTAATGAAAGCGTAAGCGGCCATTTGGAGCGAGACTACAGCAGGTTTTCGAGATCATTCGATTCGTTAGAGGCCGGGCTGGGGATCTGCGACGGTGCAGGCGGATTCGAGGCGCTCTTTGCGGCGGTCGACGGCGGTCCAGATGCGGCCTGCGGCGGCGGTGATTATTATCGCGGTGAAAAGGCGGAGGGCAAGCAGGGGCCAAACGGGAATGCCTAGGGCTATGAAGACGATGGTGTCTTCGACGACGGCATGGCAGGCCATGAGGAAGATCATGGCGAGGGTGGCACTTTTTCGGCTGACGCCGTCTTCTTCGACGTTTTGAACCATGATGCCTGCGCCGTAGGCCAGGCCGGCAATGCCACCGGCCACGAGGGTGAGGGAGGCATTGGGGTCAATGCACAGAAGGCGGGTGAAGCGGCCCATGCGTCGGGAAAATGCGGCCAGCCAGCCGTTTTCTTTGATGAATTGGATGCAGATCATGAGGGGGAAAACGATCATGGCGACTTGCAGGACGCCCAGGGTGGCTTTTGTGAAGACGTCGATGAGGATTGCTGTCCAGGTGGTGAATTCGACGGTTTGGGCCGGGGCGAAGCTGTAGCGGGCGAGTTCGTCGCCGCCTTGCCAGGCGTATTTAATAATGAGGGCCCACAGGAAGGCGAGGCCGAAGCGAACGAGAAGGACGACCCAGAGCTTGACGCCGACGCGAAGGGCTACGCCGGATTCGACGAACATGTTATGGGCGAAGGATATCATGACGGCGAGGATGAAGACTTCTTTGACGGTGAGGCTCATGGTGAGCATGGCACCGATGGCGGCATAGAGATTTAATACGAAGCCGAGAACGAGGGGAATGGCGGCTTCACCGCGAAGGCCGAGGATGCCCATGACGGGGGTGATAGCGGTGATGAGCCAGCCCATGAGGGGGGTGTGCTGGAGCAGGCCGACGAGGATGGTGATGGGGAATATAATCCGTGCGAGCATCCAGGTGGTGGCAAGGCCGGATTGGACGCCGCGAGTGAAGATGGCCCGGACGCCGGGCGCTGACGCAGGTAATGTAGTCATTATCCCGGTCAAACACCGCGGCGGGGGTTCTGATTCAAACGGTATGGTGGCGTGGTGTTATTTGCGTGTTTTTGGATCCAGGGCGTCGCGGAGGCCGTCGCCGAGGAGGTTGAAGCCGGTGACGGTCAGCAGGATGGCGAGGCCAGGGAAGAGGGGCATCCATTCAAAGAAGAGGATGTAGTCGCGGCCTTCGCTGAGCATTCCACCCCAGGTGGGGCGGGGGGGCTGAGCGCCGAGGCCGAGATAGCTGAGGCCGGCTTCGGCGAGGATGGCGGTGCTGACGCGGAGGGTTCCGTAGACGATTAGGGTTCCGAAAAGGTTGGGCATGAGGTGGCGGAACATGATGCGGTTGGGGCTGGCACCGGCGACCTTTGCGGCGTCAACGTAGTGTTCTTCGCGGAGGCTTAGGACGTTGCCGCGCACGAGGCGGGTATAGCTGGGGAAGCTGGCTATGCCGAGGGCCAGGAGGGCGTTTTGCAAGCTGGGGCCAAGGGCTGCGGTGATGGCGAGGGCGAGGAGGAGGAAGGGAAACGCGAGCATGACATCGGTGATGCGCATGACGAGGGTGTCCCACCATCCGCCGAAATAGCCGGCGCTGGTGCCGAGGATGAGGCCGATGCTCATGCCGATGGCGACGGCGACAAAGCCGACGAACAGGGAGATGCGGGCGCCGTGGAGTACCCGGAGGGCGATATCGCGTCCGAACTGATCGGTTCCCATCCAGTGATCCCAACTGGGGGGCTGGAGTGCCAGTTCGAGGTTCTGATCAGAGACGACAGAGAGGGGTGCTATCCAAATGGAGGCGATGGCTGACAGCGTGAGCAGGATGACGATGGCGAGGCCTGCGATGGCGGCTTTGTCGCGTTTGAATTTGATCCAGACAGTTTTGAGACTAAGTAAAAACTCTTTCATGACCGACCACTTCCCCCGTCCAAACGGACCCGAGGGTCAATAACAGTATAAAGGATATCCACGATGAGGTTGACGCCGGCGTAAACTACGGCTGTCAGGAGTACGCCTGCCATGACGACGGGAGTGTCTCTGCCCTTGATGGCATCAACCATCCATGAGCCGACGCCGGGCCAGGCAAATACGCTTTCGATGATGATGCTTCCTTCCAGGAGGCCGGCGATGGTGAGGCCGCTGAGGGTGACGAAGGGTATGAGGGCGTTTCGCAGGGCGTGGCGGATGAGAACTTTGTTCTGGCTGAGGCCTTTTGCGCGGGCGGTTCTTACGAAATCGGAATGGAGGACTTCGAGGAGGCTGGCGCGCAGAACACGGCATAGGGAGGCTGCGGTGCCGACGCCGAGGGTGATGGCGGGGAGGGCGATATGGGCAAAATGTGCGCCGGGGGAGTCGAAGAAGCTCCCTTCAGCGCGGCCTGCGGGTGGGAACCAGCCGAGTTTTCGGCTGAACAGGATGATTAATTCGATGCCGAGCCAGAAGCCGGGCATGGCGAGAAATACGAATATGACGGTTCGGGCGCTTTGGTCGAATGCGCCGCCGGGTTTTCGGACGGATATGATGGCGATGAGCACGCTGACGAGGGTGGCGAAGAACATTGTGACCACTGCGAGCTCAATGGTGGCCGGGAGTCGGCGGAGCAGCTCTGGCATGACGGGCATGTTTGAGCCGGTGTAGCTTTTTCCGAGGTCGCCTTGGAGCGCGTCGGACAGCCAGTAGAAATAACGAACGATGATGGGTTTGTCGAGGTGCAGTTCTTTGCGAAGCTGGATGACCTGTTCAGGGGGAGCGTCGGCGGCCAGGAGGCTGCGGACGGGATCGCCACTGATGGCCATGAGAAAAAACACGAGAACCGACACTCCGAAGAGGGTGGGGATCATTAAAAGAAGTCGTTTAGCAAGCAACTGCATCAGCCAGTCCCTCCTACTACTGCGATACTAATTTGAGACAGGCCAATCATATTGCTCCTTCGCCTCCTGCCAGTTCGACGCCGGCCAGTTCGTATTCTCCCGCGGGATGGATTCTCATGTTATTAAGTCTTGGGTTGAGACCCCAGAGGATCCGGGAGCTGTAGCAAAAAATCCAGGGCGCATCCTGCACGATGGTTTCCTGTAATTCATCGTAGATCCGGTCGCGTTTTTCTTCGTCGAGGGTGTTGAGGGAATCGAGGAGAAGCTGATCAACGCGTTCGCTTTTGTAGAAAGCGGAATTGCTGAGGCTGGAGCTGCGGAAAAGGGCATCGAGGTATCCGGTGGGGTGCTCTCCGCCCACCCAGCCAGCGGCGAAGAGATCGAAAACGCCTTCTTTGGTGGGAAACCACTGCATGTTGAGGGTTTGGTAGGGGTCGAATTTTTCCCAGTAGACGTTACGGTCGTAGCGCAGGATTTCGACATTTATGCCGATGCGGCGTAGCTGATCGGCGACGACAACGCCGAGGTTGGTGTCGGTTGCGTCGTCTTTGGTCCAAAGGGTGACGTTGACGCCGTTTTCGTATCCGGCTTCTTTAATGAGGGCGCGGGCGCGATCAGGGTCGTAGCCGTAGGTTTCCATGTTTTTATTAAAGTTAGGCAGGGCTGTGGGCAAGGGACCAAGGAGAGGGTCGACGTTTCCACGGAAGCCGAACTTTACAAGATCGTCGCGATTAATGGCCAGGTTGGCGGCGCGGCGCATGCGGACGTCGTCGAAGGGAGGCTTCATGTTGTTGAAGCCGACATATCGGACGGCAAGCATGGGAGATGAGGCGATTTCCACGTTTTCGCTTTGGGCGGCCACTTCGGTGTGGGCGAAGGTTACGTTGCACAGATCGACGGAGCCCTGTTCGAGGAGGATCAGGCGGGTGGTGGGTTCGCGGACGGTGCGGAATTCTACTTCGGGGACGCGATAGCTTTCGGCATCCCAGTAGTCGGGATTGCGCTGGAGGATGATGCGTTCGCCGCCTTCTTGAGATACAAACTTGTAAGGGCCGGTGCCGACGGGGTGATTTGTAAATTCTTTTGTATCAACCTGGCTGACGGCGGTGGGGGAGACGATTCCGGCGAAGGAATCGCGAACGACCACGGGCCACATGGCGTCGGGCTGGTTCATTACGAAGCGGACGGTGAGGGGGTCGATGACTTCAATGTGTTCGACCTTGGAAACTTTGGTGCTGCGCTTGGATTCTGTGGCGGGATCTTTGATGCGGTCAAAGTGAAGCTTAACGGCCTCGGCGTTGCAAGAGGTTCCGTCGTGGAATTTGACGTCGGGACGGAGTTTGAAAATCCAGGAATTGGCTTCATCGGGGGATTCCCATGAAAGGGCCAGGCGCGGGACGAGCTTTAGATCTTTGTTGAACCAGGTGAGGGGGTCGTAGATGTTGCATATGATGAAGGAGTCCAGGGCCATGGTCTGATAGGCGGGGTCCAGGGTGCGGATGCGTTCGTCGATGGCGATGATCAGGCGCTGGCTGAGTTCTTCAGCGGTGCGCTGTACGGTACAACCGGATATAATGGCGGCTCCGGGAGGGATAAACACTCCCATGGCCTTCATACCTATGGCCCCTGCTGTGGCCTTTAAAAAAGTGCGGCGGTCCAGGTTCTTTCGCCCTGCTTTACAATCAGACATGTCAGGCAAACTGACAAAGTTCAGACCGGTTGCAACAGAAAATGTCAATGTTGTGACAGTATTACTATTCCGGCGGGGGAGGGGGACGTGTGGGACTGGGGGAATAAGGCTAATTTTACAGGGATGAACTTGGGCTTTGACATAGTGGGTTCATGGCGAAACAGAACTCTTCAAACCAGAGAGGCAACGGAGGTTCTCCCTTGGACTTGCGAGTAGAAGATGATGCGAATGACCCATCCCATCAGAGGCGTCTGGCCCAGGCTGTTATGCGCAGGCAGTTGACTTTAAGTTTAAGGGTTGCAGCGGTTTTCGTTGTGATTTTGCTGGGTTTGCCGCTGGTTAATTACTTCATACCGGGCTTGGCGAATTTAAGAATGGGCGGGTTTACGCTGACGTGGTTGTTCCTGGCGGTCTTGTTTTATCCGGTTACCTGGATTTTAAGCTGGGTTTTTATCCGGCGCAGTGATGAGATTGAGGGGGAGATTGCGCGGTCTATGCGGCGGGGGGCTCCTGAGTTTCTGCAGGCCCACTCCAGTGATCCGGATGTTTTAAGCAGCGGGTATGTTGCGGCGGCATCTGACGAAACGGACGTGACCGGGGAGGATAGGCTTTAATGAATGCTTATGATCTGATTCCGCTGTTTTTTGTGATTTTTATTACGGTTGCCACGATCGGCCTGGGGGTGTGGGCTACGAGGAGGTCCAAGACGGCTTCTGATTTCTTTGTGGCGTCTCGTTCGGTGGGTGTGGGGATGAATGCGAGCGCGATCAGTGGTGAGTACCTCAGCGCGGCCAGCTTCATGGGGGTGGCGGGGCTTGTGATGCGGTATGGCTATGATACTTTATGGTACCCGGTGTGTTATGCGGCGGGTTATCTTTTTCTGTTATTGTTTATCGCGGGTCCGTTGCGGCGTTTTGGTGCTTATACGATTCCGGATTTTGCGGAGGGGCGGTTTGACAGTCCGCTGTTTCGGAAAATCGCGGTGACGTTTGTACTGTTTATCGGATTTTTCTATACCATGCCGCAGATGAAGGGGGCGGGTCTGGTGATGGGGGAAATCATGGGCTGGCCCTACTGGGTAGGGATTGTGGTGGTGGGGGCGGTGATTACTTTTAACGTGGCTGTGGGTGGAATGAAGGGGATCACCTTTGTGCAGGCGTTTCAATATTGGGTGAAGGTATTTGCGATCTCGCTGCCGGTTTTTGTGCTGCTTTCGGTGTTTGGTGGCTATGGTGCGCGGCTGGGAGAGAATGTGCGGAATCCGGAGGGGCGTCCGCAGTTTGCGCGGTCGTTGACGCAGAATATTAAAGGGACGTCGGGAGCTCCGGCGAATGTTCTGAATGCTACGGGGCCGAGTGCTTTTGCCATTGGTGGCACGCCTAAGTTTAGTGTTGATAAGGAATCGCAGTTAATTCCATCGACTTCGGGAACTACGGCTACGCTTAACATTCCGCCGGTGCCGGCTATGAGCAGCCATGGGACGCTTTATCCGGCGGGGTCGGATTTTGATTTGGCTTATCCGGTGCGGGTGGAGGTTCGGAATGATACTGCGCGGGTGACATTTGAGGAAGAGGCACCGGTTACTTTTATTGGGAGTACGAATGTGCCGAATGCTCCGGATAACGAAAGCTGGTTGCGCCCTTATGGTGACTTTACGAGCCGGCAGGGTTATCCGCTTTTGTATACTTACTCGCTGATTGTGGCGCTGGTTTGCGGCACGGCGGGTCTGCCTCATATCCTGGTGCGGTTTTATACGAACCCGGACGGGCGGGCTGCGAAGCGGACGACTTTCTGGGTGATGGTTTTGATTGGTGTTTTTTACATGTTTACGCCGGTTTGGGGCGTGCTGGGTCGGGCGGTTGTGCCGGAGCTTTATGCCAATAACCGGACTGACGCGGTGGTGATCAATCTGCCGCGGGCGCTGAATTCGGAATTGATGGGGGCTATCCTGTCAGGTATTACCAGCGCGGGAGCGTTTGCGGCGTTTATGTCGACATTCAGTGGCCTGCTTGTGAGCATGAGCGGTGCGGTGGCCCATGATATTTACGGCCAGATGCTTCGCCCGCAGGCTACGCCACAGTCGCGGCTGGCGGCGTTTAAGATTGCGACGATTCTGATTGGGGCTGTGTCTATCGGGCTGGGGCTTTTGGTGGAGCAGTTTGATATTGCGAAGATGGTGGGCTGGGCATTTGCGATTGGTGCGGCCAGTTATTTTCCGTTGTTGCTGATGGGCAGTTGGTGGCGCGGCCTGACGATGACAGGTGCGGCGGTGGGAATGCTGGTGGGGGGCTTTACCAGTGTGGGGGCGATCGTGTTTGTTATGGTGCTGGATAAGACTGGCCGCACCGATGTGGTGTCGCCGCTGGCGAGGGTGCTGATGGAACAGCCAGCTATCTGGGCTGTGCCGTTGTCGCTTTCATTAATGTATGTTTTCAGCAAATTGACGTCGCGGACGGTGCCGGCGGATGTTGATCTTAAGATGTTGCGGTTGCATGCTCCGGAAGAGATGGGATTGTCGAAGAACTACATCGAGCATTAAGCCAGGGAGCGGGTATTGGAATGTTAGGGGAGGTTCTTGCAGGCGGCACGGTTTGTGCCTGCTTTGGGGCAGAGGGCTATTTCGATGAGAGCTGTGGCAAACTTTCCAGAGGACGGCGAAATGCGTGTTGCGGACGTTGATGGGCCGGAGATTAGTGATGAGCATCATGTTTTGATTAGAACGCTGGCGGTGGGGCTGTGTGGGACGGATCGGGAGATTGCTTCACAAGAGCATGGCGAGCCGCCGGATGGTGGGAACTTTTTGGTGATTGGGCATGAGGCCTTGGGGGAGGTGGTTGAGGTGGGCGGTGCGGTTAAAGATTTCAGGCCGGGACAATTGGTGGTGCCCCGGGTGCGTCGGCCATGTTCGTCTCAAAGTTGTAAACCGTGCCAGATGGGGCGGCCGGATTTTTGTGTGACGGGCCAGTTTACGGAGCGGGGGATTTTGAAGAATCACGGTTTCTTGTGTGAGGAGTTTGTTGAGTGTGATCAGTACCTGCATGTTGTGCCGGAAGAGGGGCGCCGGTATGGAGTGCTGGTAGAGCCGATGACGGTGGCTATGAAGGCGTTCATTCAGGCGGGGGATGTGCAGGAGCGGCTTCCTCATTTTGAAGCTTCGAACCGGGAGGATTGGGATTTTTCGGAAATGACGGCTGTGGTGTTGGGGGCGGGGCCGGTGGGGCTGTTGGGGGCGCTGGCCTTAATGGAGCGAGGGGCGACGGTTTTTGTTTACTCGCGAAGCCAGGAACCGACGGCGGCTTCGGTGCTGATCGAATCGTGTGGGGCGCAGTATGTTTCGTCGGAGGTGGTGGATGCGGAACAGCTTATGGAGATGACGGGGCCGGTTCATTTGATGTATGAGGCGACCGGGGCGTCGCAGTTTGCGTTTGAGGCGGCGAGCATTCTTGGCCGGAATGGAATCTATGTGCTGACGGGGGTGCCTGGGCGGAAGGGCCCGGTTTCGATCAGTATTGATAAGCTGATGCGGGATATGGTTTTGAAGAACCAGGTGCTTTTAGGGACAGTAAATGCGGGGCCGGCGGCTTTTGAGGCGGCGGTGGAGAGTCTGCAACGGATTGATAAGCGCTGGCCGGGTGTGCTTGAGTGGATGATTACGGATGTGGTGGATCCGGCGGATGTGGGGCAAGTGCTGAAAGTGAAGAAGGCGTCGGAGTCTATCAAACAGATTGTTGAGTTTAAGTGAGTCTGGATGATGTGAGTGGATTGGCGGCGGGCTGGGTGGATGTGACGTTGCCGATGGATACGGGGATGCCGCGTTGGCCGGGGGATCCGGAGTTCGAGGTGAGTCGGGTATCTGATATGTCACGGGGGGATTCGTGTAATGTTTCCAAAGTGACTTTGTGCGTTCACACGGGAACCCATATTGATGCGCCGTGTCATTATGTGCAGGGTGGCGCTGGCATTGAGGCGGCACCGCTTGAGGTGTTAATGGGGAGGGGGCGGGTTTTGCAGTGTGATGACCAGGTGGCTGTTCGGCGGGGGTGGCTGGAGGGTCAGGGGATTGAGGTGGGGGAGAGGTTGTTTATTAAAACGGTGCGGCCGACGGGACGGGAGTTTCGGGAGGATTATGTTTATGTCGCACGGGACGGGGCGGAGTTCCTGGTGGAGCGGGGGGTGAAGCTGTTGGGGATTGATACGATGTCGGTTGGGGGATTTTATGACAGCATGGTGGAAACGCACGTCACTTTGCTGGAGGCGGGAGTGTGGGTGGTTGAGAATGTTGATTTGTCAAAAGTCTCGCCAGGTGTTTATGATATTATTTGTCTGCCGCTGGTGATTCCGGGGTGTGACGGAGCTCCGGCGCGGGTGCTTGTGCGGGCGGTGGATTCGGGCAATTCGGGTGATGAGTAATCGAATTTTTTCCCCATTTAATTTAAGCTGAAGAGTAGATCGGTGCGGTTTTGGCGAAGTGTGCCGCAGGTGATTTTGAAGGACCAGCTTTCTTATACCGTTTAATCTGAATTGAGGAAATATGTCGGAAACCAACTCCCCTACAACTCGTTTTACCACAACGCGTCTTAAAAGGGTAGAAGTACGAAATGTGATCGTGATCGGCAGCGGACCTGCGGGGTTGACTGCCGCGCTGTATACGGCCCGGGCTAATTTGGAGCCTCTGGTTTTTGAGGGGGACGGGTTTGAAAATACGACGCCCGGCGGTCAGCTTATGCTGACGAGCGATGTGGAGAACTATCCGGGCATTTATGATCATGCGCTTTCCAAGGACGAAACCGGTAACTCGTACGCAAAGGTGGAGCGGTTTTTGTCGGGGCCGGAAATGATGGCTATCATGCGGGCCCAGGCGCAGCACTTTGGTGCTGAGTGTCATTTTAAGCGTGTTGAGCAGGTGGATTTTTCTGTGCGTCCGCTGAGGGTGGTGGTGGATGGGGAGAATCACTTTGCGGAGGCGGTTATTTTGGCGACGGGGGCGAGTGCGCGGTGGCTGGGGGTGCCGGGGGAAGAAGAATATAAGAATTATGGTGTGAGCGCGTGTGCTACGTGTGATGGCAGCCTTTTTAAAGATAAGCATGTAATCGTGGTGGGCGGGGGTGACACGGCAATGGAAGAGGCGAATTACCTTACCAGGCACTGCGCCTCTGTGACTATTATTCACCGGCGGGAGGATTTCCGGGCCAGCGCTATCATGCTGGAGCGTGCGCGGGATAATGAGAAGATTAAGTGGGTTCTCAATGCGCGGGTGAAGGAAATTCTGGGTCAGCAGGAAGGCTTCCGGAAGTTTGTGACGGGAGTTCGCCTGGAAGATACGGTAACGGGGGAGATGAGCGAGCTGTCGACTGATGGTGTGTTTATCGCGATTGGCCATAGCCCTAACACTGGTATATTTAAGGGCCAGGTGGATATGGATGATCTGGGCTATATTCGCACGCGCGGGCGGTCTACGGTGGTGAACAACCCGAAAGGGGAGATGCTGCCGGGGGTTTTTGCGTGTGGGGATTGTCAGGATCACGTTTACCGTCAGGCGATTACGGCGGCAGGATCGGGCTGTGCTGCGGCGATTGATGCGGAGCGGTTTATTACGGCAAATCCGGTACTTTATGGTATTGAGAGTGAAGACAGCCAGAGCTATGTGAAACTGATGGAACGGGTGAGCGAGCAGGCTGGTCGTGAGAAAAAGTAATTTCGTGAGACTTTGACCGGATGTGGCGAGGTCGCCTAAAGGTCGTAAGATTCTCATTTTAAATAATTTGTGGGGCCTGCCTTCGAGGGGGATTTAATAGTCGATCTTCGGGGGCAGGCCTTCTTTTGTGGGCGCGGCAAAAAAACAAGATTGACGATCAAGGCGATCCGGATTGTTTTTTTGATTATTTGGCGAGATTATCAATAAGGTGTGGCGCAAGTCCGTGATTTTTTTCACAATCACCCGTCAGGGCGATGAACGGAAGAATCGCGGATTCCGGTGTCTTCTTTTAAAGGATTCCAGTGGGCGTTCGGCAAGGCAAAGATCCTGATGGACAGTCCACCGCGCGAGCGGTTGGGATGGGCATTATGATTCCCAGCATGTTGTTCGCCTGTGTACTCGTAGGGACGGGGCTTGGTTACTGGGCTGATAAAAAGTTTGGTACGGCACCGTTCCTAATGCTGTTCGGTTTGATTATGGGCAGCGTTGCGGGAGTCCGTGAAATGATGAAGATACTGAAGCAGATTCAAAAAGATGGTTCGAAATGATACCTGAGCGGATAAAACAGATTGTGAGAAGTTCGGCAATCGCCTGTGCGGTTGTGGCCCTCTGCATCGTTCTTTTTGATGTGGGCGCGAGCGTGGCTTTCTCTGTTGCTTCTGGGTGGGTCATGGCGAATTTCCTTGTGTGGGCTGTGATTTTGGGGTCGGCATTGCGTCCGAAGGATGAACCTTCCAATCCGATGGGGCTGATGATGGGCCTGTTGGGCAAGCTGACGCTGCTGGTTGTTGGTCTGGTGGTTCTTCTTTATTTTGCTCCGTATACGAAAGCTCAGTTGCTGGGAATCCTTGGTGGTCTCAGTTCAGTTCTGATTGTGGCATTCTTGAAAGCCCTGGGATCCAGGTTTTCGGCTCGTTCCGAGGCAGAGCCGGTTAAGCTGAACAAGGATTCGCAGGCAAAGGTTTAACGAAAGTGATGGGACAAGTACACGTGCAGAAGCTATTTGGATGGTTACTACTGGTTGCATTGTTTTTCGTGAGCCCGGCAGTATTAACGGCTCAGGATGCAGCACCTTCCACAGACCCGGTGGCTCATCAGGCCGTTGTGGTGGAGGAGGGTCAGGTACAGCCGGGTCCGGCTGCGGAAGATGACCACTGGCACGCTCATGATGGTGAGCTGGAGCATGCTTCGGCGGAAGGCCATGCGTCTCATCCACCGGCACTGCCTACGGTGATCCGTACGATCAACGGCCTGAGTATTGGTGAGGGGCGGACGGTTCGGGATACGTCGGTCGGCTACTTTCTCTATAAATTTGAAAAGCAGATTTACATCGTTTTCATCACGACGGCCATGCTGTTGTTCTTTAACTGGATTCGTAAGAAGGCTGCGGTGCGGCCGGGGCGTCTGCAGGTGGCGCTGGAGATCCTGGTTGAGGGGCTGACGAACTTCTTTACGAGTATCGTGGGCAAGGAGCACAAGAAACATGTTCCGTTCCTGTGCAGCCTGTTTCTTTTTCTGTGGGTTAATAACCTTACGGCGCTGGTTCCGGGTATGGCACCTATGACTGCTTACTACCAGAACACTTTGATTTTTGCGCTGTTTGTGTTCTGTTACTTCATTTTCTATGGTATCAAAGATGGCGGTGCCGGGCATTTCTTCTGGCACATGGCTGGCAGCCCGAAGGATTTTATCGGGTGGATGGTGAGCCCGTTTATCTTCCTGCTGGAACTGGTGGGTAATATTGCGAAGCCGCTGTCACTTTCCCTGCGTCTGTTTGGTAACATCCTGGGTGAGGATATTCTGCTGGGTGTTGGGCTGATGCTGGGTGTGTTGATGGCAACGGCTTTCACGCCGGATCCGATCATTGGTGTGCCGCTGCACCTTCCGTTTATGTTCCTGGTGCTTCTGGGCGGTACGATTCAGGCCTTCGTTTTTACGCTTCTTTCCTCGATTTATATCTCCATGGTGCTGCCGCATCATGATGATGAGCATGAGGATGAACATCCGAATTTGCCGGGTGCAGAGAAAGCGAATGAAGACAGTCTTCACGTAGACGCCGGCGCTGCGCCGTTTGTCGGGTGACAGGTATCACAAATTTAGCAATCATATTATAAGAAAGGCAGTTTAGCCGTTACGGCAGAAACCGTGCGGCAAAACAAGGAGGGATAAAATGGATAAGGCAGCAATGATCGCGATTGGCTATCCGATTGGTCTTGGTCTAGCCGCCCTGGGTGCAGCTCTTGGCCTGGGCCGTGCAGTTGGTCAGGCAATGGAAGCCATCGGGCGTCAGCCGGAAGCCGCAGGTAAAATCCAGATCAACATGATTCTGGGCTGCGCCTTCATCGAAGCTCTTGCTATTTACGCGCTGATTTCGCCGTTCATAGCCAACTTCACCTTTATGGGCGAATAAGGGCTTTCACTCCACAGTTTGAGGGCTGGGTGCGGAATGCGGTTTGATTCGGATTGCGTGACCCGGCCTTTCTGTGGGCTCTGTGGCAGGATTGACTGCCAAGGCAAAGTACGGGTTCACCTAGACGGTAATTTTGAGGGTTTATAATGGATAATGCAACAATTGCTCAAATTCTAACGACGTTGCTGGCTTTTATCATCTTTGTGTGGCTGGCGAAGAAGCTTTTCTGGAAGCCTTTGCTGAACACGATTGATGAGCGGCAGGCTCGCATCCAGGGTGAGTTTGACAAGATCGATGCTATGCAGCGGCAACTGGATCAGTTGAAAGCTGACTATGGCAAGCGGATGAGCGATATTGAGGCTGAAGCACGGCTGAAACTGCAAGAGGCTATGGCTCAGGGTAAGACCATTGCTGATCAGATTTCTGAGCAGGCTCGGCGGGACGCGGAGACTCTTCGTGTGCGTAATGAGCAGATGCTTTCGATCGAGATGGACAAGGCCCGTGCAGAGCTGAAGGAAGACGTGGTGCGCATGACCCTCGCAGCCACGGAAAAGCTTGTCCGGCAGAACATGAATGATGACCGTCAGCGGGACCTTGTAAATAATTTCGTTGAGGAGCTTGCAAGCCGGTGATCGTTTATGACAGCACGGTCAGCGAGCGCTATGCTCACGCTCTGTTTAATGTGAGCAAACGGCAGGGCACTTTGCCCGCCGCTATCGCCGACGCGGAACAGTTTCTTGATCTGAACAAAAAAGACAGCCGCCTGGCCGTTTTCCTGGAAGGCCCTCAGTTCCGGACGGAAGACAAGCTGGCGATGGTGAAACGTACGTTTGAAGGGCAAATGGAGCCATTGCTGGTGCAGTTGGTGATTTTGCTGATCAATAAAGGCCGCATCGAGTATGCCCGCCCGATCTTGACCCGTTTTGTTGAGTTGGCTGAGGCGGACCAGGGATTGCATCCTGCTGAGGTTACAACAGCCAGGGAGCTTTCGGATGATCAGAAGGAGCGCCTGCAGAAGGGCTTGGAGAGTTTCGCCAAGGCCCAGTTGCGGATTCGTTGGCGGGTGGAGCCTTCTCTGATTGCCGGGGTTCGTTTTACGATGGGTGACTTGCTGATTGATGACAGCATCAAGGGCAAGCTGGATAAGCTTCGCTATCAGCTTCAGGAGGCAGCCCGCGCATGAGGGGTGTTGCCCAGGTTGATCCCGAAGGTTTTGCGGCGGATGTTAAGCTGCGGCTTTTGTGGTCTGCACGCCTGGTGCGTCAGTTTTCTGACGCGGATCTGGGTTTGCGGCCGGCGGAGGGTAGCTTGACCACCGCGGAGCATATCCACCAGATTTGTACTAGCAATAATTTCCTCAAGCATGTAGTTGGGACCGGACCGGTAGAAACTTCTGCGTTTGCACGGCAGTTTGATGTTAGCACGGTAAAGGGTGCTTTGAAGTCTCTGAGAGATGCGGCGGCGGAAGTGGAAGCGGCTA
>CAYUGQ010000027.1:0-24547 GCA_964444305.1 uncultured Candidatus Sumerlaeota bacterium | reverse complement strand
ACCCACGCCAATTTTCCTTGCACCACGCCCCCTGCCTTGGTTTGCCATAATTCCTATGACTACTGTTCTCATTCGTAACGCCCATGTTGTTGACCCATCACAGAACTTGGATGGAATTGCTGACGTCTTCGTCAAAGACGGCAAAATCGCCGAAATAGGAGCGGACCTCGCCCCATCTGGCGAAATAAATGAAACCATCGACGGAACTGGCCTTCATCTTTTTCCCGGCCTGGTAGACATCCATACCCACCTGCGCGAACCCGGCCGCGAAGACAAAGAAACAATCGCCACAGGCACCCGCGCCGCCGCCGCCGGAGGCTTCACCTCAGTCTGCCCCATCCCCAACACAAATCCCGTTATCGACTCCCTCACAGGCCTCCGCTTCATCCTGGCCCGGGCCGAGTCTGAAGGCGTCGTCAATGTCTTCCCCTTCGCCAGCGTAACCATGGGACAAAATGGTGAGCAGATTGTGGAATTTGGCGATCTCGTAGCCAACGGCGCAGTCGGTTTTACAGATGACGGCCGCCCCGTCATGAACAACGAAATCATGCGCCGCGCCCTCGAATACTCCGCCATGTTTAACGTCCCCGTTCTCGATCACTGCGAAGACGCCGCATTAGCCCACGGCGGAGCAATCCACGAGGGCGACGTAAGCGCCCGCCTCGGCCTCAAAGGCATTCCCGGCGTAGCAGAAAGCATTCATGTTTCCCGAGACGTGGATCTCGCCGAATTCACCGGCGGGCATATCCACATTATGCACGTCAGCAAGCGAGAATCTCTCACCCATATTCGCGCCGGAAAAGCCCGCGGAGTAAAGGTAACCTCCGAGGTCACACCCCATCACCTCGTTCTGATCGACGAAGCCGTCTCAGAATTCGACACCGCCGCAAAAGTCAATCCCCCCATGGGCTCCGAAGAAGATCGCGTGGCATTACTTGAAGCCCTCCTGGACGGCACCATCGATTGCATCGCCACCGACCACGCACCCCACACCGACATCGAAAAAGACATGCCCATCACCGAATGCCCCTTCGGAGCCATCGGCCTCGAAACCGCATTCCCCCTTCTCTATACTAACTTTGTCAAAACCGGCGTCATGTCATTGCCATTCCTCATCGAACGCATGACCAGCCGCCCCGCCGAAATCATTAACATCGCCCCTCGCGGAACTCTGACCGCCGGCGCGCCAGCGGATATTACTCTGATCGACCTCAACGAAGAGTTCGAAGTCACCCGCGACTACTTCCACTCTAAAAGCAAAAATTCCCCATTTATAGGACAAAAAATGTTCGGCCGCATCAAACGCACAGTCGTCAGCGGCCGAACAGTTTTCCTTAATGGGGAAATCGTAGTTTAATTCTTAGTGACGGATCGTGTTGTAAACCGGCGTATAGTTTCCGGTATTTGTGTTTGTTGTAACCGAGCTGCTTGAAGTAGAGCGGAATTCATCCCGTTTTTCTTCAGGCACGTTCGCATAATGCTGCGTAAGCATTGGCGTAATCACCGCAATCAACCCGAATATCACAAATGGCGTTGAGACTAAGCTCGAAAAGCCAAAGAACCATGGCGAAATAATAAGCGCCAGTCCCATAAACACATCAATCCCAAGATGCACTCGAAATGGAATCAGACGCCAGATTCCCAGTTCGTACCGGGTAAAAAGGGCCATAACAATAGGCATAGCACCAAATGCCAGTGCCGCCCACCGCGCCGAGGCTACCTCGCTAAATCCAAAAAGCCACGGCGACCCCATTAAGAGAATTCCAAAAAGATAATCCATTACTCCGTGCAAACGTGAGCTGATAAATCTCATAAAATCACCTCCTGATTAGTCATGACTTAATCCAATAGCTAGTTTTGCGCCTGACTGCCATAGCACTCGTTCCCGCCAGAGAACCCCTTGGGCTTCGATCTTGCTGATTCACCAGAAAAAGCCAATAACGAGGGAGCCTGTCACATGTTAGCTATGACATATCGGGGGCCGTTGCGCGTACGTGCGGAAGAGCGTCCCATGCCGGAAATTCAGCATCCAGAAGACGCCATCGTCCGCGTGGAGCGCTCTTGTATATGCGGTTCTGACCTTCATCTATATAATGGCGCAGTACCCGACACCCGCGTCGGCACCACTTTCGGCCACGAATTCGTCGGCGTCGTGGAGCAAGTCGGTTCCGAAGTGAAAAAACTCAAACCCGGAGACCGGGTACTTGTTCCATTTAATATAGCCTGCGGTCGCTGCTGGTTCTGCAAACAGGAGCAATACGGCTGTTGCCACGAATCAAATCCCGAAGCCACCGCCCTCGCAGGCATTTTCGGCTATTCCCACACCGCCGGAGGCTTTCATGGGGGACAGGCCGAATACGCCCGCGTACCCTACGCCGATGTAGGTCCCACAATCATTCCCGAAGGAATGAGCCTGGACGATGCCGTTATGCTAACCGACGTCGTTCCCACAGCGTACCAGGCCGCAGAAATGGCCGGAATCCAGCCCGGAAACACAGTTTTAATTCTCGGAGCAGGCCCTATCGGCATCATGGCCGCCCGATGCGCATGGCTCTTCGGTGCTGGCCGCGTCATAGTCCTCGACCGGGTAGAATACCGTCTCGATTTCGTCAGCCGATATGGCCCCGCCGAAGTGTACAATTTCGACGAAATCGACGACGTAGTCCTGTTCATGAAAAAAACCACCGACTGGATGGGAGCCGACTGCGTCATTGATGCCGTAGGAGCCGAAGCCGCAGGAAACTGGGCTCAGACCCTCACAGGCCGCAAAGCACTACTCCAGGCTGGATCCGCCACCGCCCTCTGGTGGGCCATCAATTCCGCCAAAAAAGGCGGAATCATCTCCATCGTCGGCGTCTACGGACCCACCGGCAACATGATCCCTATCGGCAATGTCGTCAACAAAGGGCTCACCATTCGAGCCGCCCAGGCATCCGTAAAAAGACTCCTGCCACGACTAATCAAGCATGTTCAAAATGGCGTCATCAAACCCAGCGAACTCATCTCGCACCGTTACTCCCTCGAAGAAGTCTCCGACGCCTACCGAACCTTTTCTGCCAAACTCGACAACTGCATTAAACCCGTCCTGGTGCCTTCCGGCGCTTCTCAGTAGCCCAAAAAACCTAACCAGTTAATCTACCATATCCAAAGGCTGACCCATGAAAACGAATGCAATTGAAGGTTCAAAGACCCCATCCTCAACCGCTAAAGACCACCGCACCGAAATCACTCATCCCCACGACGTACCCGTCAATCTGCCCGACCCTGATTACTACAAACAGGTGCCCGGTTGGGGGATTGACGCCGATCCTGAAAACGATCCGACCTATTCAATAAAGCCAAATCGCACCGACGACGAACATCGCGGATACACATGGGATCGTCCAGCCCAGCAGCCTGTAAACATGGAAATTCTGCACTCCATCGAGCGGCCAAACATCTCCGCAGTTTTCGGTGACGGACCCACCCCTCGCGGAGTAAGCGGCATCATTCGCCGTGCTGCTTATACATACAGCGAATCCAGCCTGGCCCGCTGGCTCCCCTTAATATTGGCAGACCGAATCGACGTCTTTGAAGGCTACCTGGAGGACCTTTCCCGGGGCCATCTGACAAACCCGTTCGCAGAGCGCGGATGGGCCGCCGAATGGCAACACGATCGGCCACGAGTAATGAGGAAAATCGCAATTGGCTCGCTCGCGGTCGCAACCCTGCTTGCCTTATCATGCCGCCAAAAACACCGCTAGCCCTCACTCAGCAGACCCTTTAAACCGGCTTAATCTGCGCCTGACCGTCCCGGTTGCCTGGGTCACCTCGGGGATGCCAAACAAAAACGCTGAAACAAAATAACACGCCGCCCCGAGTGCGACCAGCCAGCCTAGATGAAAAATCTGATAAAGGGTCTGCCAGCCAAAACCAGGTTCTTGATCCTGCGGTGCCACTTCGATTTCCAGCGTAGCCTCCGCGTTCGGTCTGGCTAATTCCACAAGAGCATAAGCCGGATTTGTCCGCTCAATTTCGTCAACTTCCACCGACCCAGAGGTCGCCTGTGCCCGCGATGATACAGTAGCCGTCATAGCAAACTGGTCATCAACCGGACGGCCCTCCAAATGGAGGGTGGAAGTTGTCTTGCTGAAAGGCCCCCACACCAGCGCCAGCGATTTCTTGTTAAAATCAATGTCTGGGACAGTAGCTTCGCGCTGCCCAAGAGCCGTCCAAACCCGCTCCAGATCGCCCGCATTATGGATCAAAGACAGCCCACCAGTGGATGCACTCTCCGGCAATTCAATCTCCAGTCGCTGCCCCCGTTCGATCACGACAACTTTCGGTCGGCTCAGATGTTCAGCGGCGTCAACCACCATCACCATAAGCATCCCCGCCGCGGCCATTTTCGCAAGCGGCATCCAAAAAGCAGTCCCCCCAAGACCGCCCGCGCGGCCCCTGATAATAAAGACAGAAGCCGCCGTAGTCAGGGCGTAAGTAACGGCCGCAGCAAGAGCAATTCCCTCTGCGCCAATCGCTTTCAGCAGGAAAAAGCTGATGCCGGCGTTAATGACCACCCCCACAATATTGATCACAGCCGGCGTGCCGGTGTCTTTGGTCGAGTAGAAAACCCGGGTTGCAAACATCACAAGGGCATACGGCAAAATGCTCAAGGCATACCAGGACAGAAATGACCCTGCAAAAAGAGAATCAGAATAAGTAAACTGGCCACCCCGATGCTCAAATAAAAGCCGCACCACCGGCAGCGCCAGCACGGCAAGCCCCAACGAAATGGGCAGCAATATAAAAGTCGTCCAGCGGAATCCAGCCGCCATGTCCTCCAGAAATTTGTCTTTATCCTTATTAGCCGCATGGCGTGACAGGGACGGATAAAGCACTGTTGCAATGGAAACCGCAAAAATCCCATAAGGCATCATGATAATCTGGAAGCACATCGTATAGATGGCGAAAGCTCCCAAAACCGTCGAAAGCAGGTTTGCGCGGACAGCCCATCCGAAAAGATTGGCTACACTGACCAGGATAATCGGCCAGCCCAAGCTCGTCACAGAACGGAAAACAGGATGTCGCAGATCGAAGCTGGGCCGTATCTGCATCCCATGTTTAATCAGCGCCGGAAGCTGAACAGCAATCATGGCCGCTGTTCCAAGGGTCGTCCCCACAGCCAGACCCGTAATGTCAATCAAGCCAAAATGGTAAGCTAGAAAAACACCGATAACGACAATATTATTAACAATAGGCGCCGCCGCGGTAACGGCGAAAACGGCCAGAGAATTCAATATTGCCATGCAGACCGCATTTAAACCCAGCAGCAGAATTTGCGGCGTAAACCAACGGAACAAGTGCGTCGCAATCCGCTGCGTTTCTTCAGCGGTCGCTTCCTCACTCATAGCCGTCAGAGATTGAATCACCCACGGCGCGCACGCCAGCGCGATCAGGCTGGCCACCATCAGCAATAGTCCAACTCCGCCCAGCAACAGGTTCGCCACCTGCCACGATTCCCGAGAGTTCTTGCCACTCTTCTCCTGCTCACTCACCAGCAAAGGGATAAAAACCGCGCTCAAAAGCCCGCCCACGATAAACTCGTAAATCGTGCTGGGAATAAGATACGCAAGCTGATAAGCATCAGCCAGGACAGTCCGCCCACCGATGGCATAAGCAAACACCATAAGGCGCAGCATGCCGCTCACACGGCTAAGCATAGTCAATGCGGAAAAGATCGCAGTATTGCGGGCGTGCTGGATCAAAGGGCTCTTTCTTTGCTTTGAATTACTGATCTGGTTGGAAATGCATCGGAAACTCGGCGAATGTGAGAGCTTGCGATTGGTTCATTCAACCTGTATTCTACTAAAAAGGGTGTCTGCATCATGATTGAGGTACGAATGCCACGGCTGAGCGAAGCCATGACAGAAGGCAAGTTATTGTTATGGACGGTGGCCGTAGGCGACCGCGTTTCCGCCGGCGACCAAATCGCTGAAGTTGAAGCCGACAAAGCCAATATGGAAATTGAAGCCCCGGCCAGCGGGACCGTTTTAAACCTCATCGGCAAACCCGGCGACATGATTGCCGTAGACGTGGTTCTCGCTGAACTCCAGGAAGAAGCCGGCGCAGACCATGCAAAATCGCACAGTGCTGATCACGGTGCCCCAGCCAATCCGGAAGCTTCAGACGCCTCCCCGGAGTCGACCCTGGAGCGCCGTAAAAAACAATTTTCGGACAAGCGGGAGCAGTAATCGGGTGCATGATGTAGTTATTATCGGCGGAGGCCGAGCAGGTTCGGCCCACGCCAAAGCCTGGTCTGATCGCGGTTTAATCGTAGCCGTTATTAACCAATCGACAGATGCGCCCGACGAAACAGCAGGGGAGTGGGTCCAAGGTCGAGGGGCTGTCGTATCCGAAGGTATGGCCGTTGTTCTCGATCCAACCACTGCCGATGAGCGCCGGATGCTCCCCTGCAAGGCTGTGGTGATTGCCACTGGGCGATTAAATCCCACATCCAACAGTCGGCGCCTGCTGGGAATCACCAAACTGGGTGCCGATTTTTCTGAGGATCTTTCACAAATCGTCACAGACGACCGCGGCCGTACCGGCGCGCCCGGTATATTCGCCAGCGGCAGTGTAGCCTCATCGGCCAGCACCCAGGTGATAGACGAAGTGTCTGACTATTGCGCAAAGAAAACCCCGGCGGATCAGTCCGTATGCCCATAGACCGAAAACTGAGGATTGGCGTCGCCTGTTTTGCAACCTATGGCGGTAGCGGCGTAGTTGCAACAGAGCTGGGACGCGAAATGGCCCGGGACGGACACAAGGTCCACTTTATCAGTAACCAGCTCCCATTCCGTCTGGCAGGCAGCGAATTCCTCGAGAACGTCTTCTATCACGAAGCCACATCCATGGCCTACGATGCCCTGCCTGCGCCCATGTATGGCTTCGAGATCGCCTCGAAAATCATCCAAATAGCCATCGAAGAAAAACTCGATCTGCTCCATGCTCACTATGCTGTACCTCATGCCATCAGCGGAATCATGGCAAAGCAGGTCTCAAAGCCCCGTGAGCTGAAAATTGTCACCACTTTGCACGGAACAGATATCACCCTCGTGGGCCGGATGCCCGCTTTCTTTCCCCTCACAAAATGGGCCATCGAGCAAAGCGATGCGGTGACCACTGTTTCGGACTGGTTGGCCGATCAAACCCGCAAAACCTTTGAAGTCGAAAAGCCGATCCATGTGATTCACAACTTCGTAGATACGGCCCGGTTTAACGGCAACGCCGGCCCCTGTTTTAAAGACCACTATGCCAGGCCTGGCGAAAAAATTATCCTCCATGTATCGAACTTCAGACCTGTAAAGCGTCTTCAGGACGTGATCGCAGCTTTTGCGAAAATCGTAGAGACCGTCCCGGCCAAACTATTACTTATCGGTGACGGACCGGAACGGGAACGGGCTTTCCAGACTGCACGGAACCTGGGGGTCATGGATAAGACTTACTTCCTGGGTAAGCAGAACATGATCGAACATTATTACTCAATCGCTGATCTGCTCCTGTTTCCCAGCGAGTACGAATCATTCGGAGTGACAGCCCTTGAAGCCATGAGTTCGCAACTGCCCGTCGTTGCCAGCAGCGGCAGCGGTCTGAGCGAGGTTGTCGAAGACGGAAAAACCGGCTATCTGCGGCCTGTAGGTGACGTTAACGCATTCGCGGCAGCCGCTATAGAGATCTTAACCAACCCGGATCTGTCAAAGACAATGGGCGAAAACGGACGCCAAAGAGCCGTAAATTGTTTCCAGGCTCACAGGATCACGCAGCAATATCTAAATATGTACTACAGCGTTCTAAACGGTGATCAGTTCAAATTCCAGAGCCCCTGCGAAACGCCCACCTAAAGCCTGCGCCGCGGCACAAGCCAACTTCTAAATACCATGGCTGCCAGACCAAAGCAGACACCGTAGGTCAGCGTGTAGGGTGCGAGAGTCGTAAATTCGCTACTGGTAAAGACCACGTACAAAATTCCGGCAAGGCTGACTGCCACCACGGCGCTCACAAGCAACCAGACCCAGTTTGACTGAGTCCGAAGAAAATACATGATCGGCCAGCCCAAGGCCATGGCCACCGGAAGCACAAACATCCCGCTGTAAAGGGCCACTACCCCCCAGATAATTGCCAGGTATTCGTGGGGCGGTTCATTAGAAATCATAATCATCCAGGCCGTTACCAGTGATGAACCAATGAGCACTGACACCAGACCAGCCAATACAGCAATCAGCAGGTAAAACCACCCCTGCGAACCCGGCCGGTAGGCAGGCTGATTTTCGGGCTCGTTGTTTAATCCGTTGGCCTCTGTCAATGTTGCAATCTCCTTAACTAAATTAGTCCCAAGCTGCTCGTTTACGTCGTAACTCGAATGACTTCTTCCACCGTAGTGATTCCATTGCGCACTTGCCGCACCCCCTCCTCGCGCAGGCTGCGCATACCGAAATTTCGCGCTGCCTCCCGGAGAGCCGTTGTTGTCGCATTTTCTTCCATCATGCTGCGAATGGTATCATTCATCTCCAGCATTTCAAACACCGCCAGCCGGCCATAATAACCGGTGTTCATGCAGGTATCGCACCCCGTTCCATGGACATAAGTAATGTCTTCCACCTTATCCAGCTTCAACGTCTGCAGGTCGGCCGCTTTCGGCTTGTACTGTTTTCGACAATCGGAGCACATCGTCCTGACAAGCCGCTGGGCCATCACGAGATTTACCGCGCTGGCGATTCTGGCCTGATCAATCCCCAGATCCTTGAGCCGATTAAATGCCGACGGTGCATCAATCGTATGCAGCGTGGTCAATACCAGGTGGCCCGTCATAGCCGCATCCAGAGCAGCTTCGGCAGTTTCCTTGTCTCTGATTTCCCCCACCATGATGACGTCCGGATCCTGTCGCAGAATAGAGCGCAGGCCTGTCGCAAAGGTAAAGTTAGCCCCGGGATTCACCTGCATCTGAGACAATCCCTTAAGCTGATATTCGATCGGGTCTTCAATGGTAACAATGTTTTTATCGCCGGTGTTCAAGGAGTTAAGGGCCACATAAAGCGACGTGCTTTTTCCACTCCCGGATGGTCCTGTCACGATGATGACGCCGTGGGGTTTGTTGACATTGCGTTCATAGATAATGAGGTTCTGCCCGTCCAGGCCAAGCTTTTCCGCCGTGATATTGATGGCGTCCTGTTGAAGGATTCGGATAACCACCTTTTCGCCCATGCTGGCCGGGCTGGTATTAATCCGTAGGTCATAGTCATTATGATCCATCCAGAGCGGGATTTTTCCGTCCTGGGGGATGCGGCGCTCAGTGATGTCCAAGTTAGCCATGACTTTCAACGCACTGATGAAAGCCGGGGTGATTTCGCGCGGCAGCGATAACAGCTCATACATGATCCCGTCGATACGGGCCCTGACCTGACCACCCTCGTTGTGGGTCTCCAGGTGGAGGTCGCTGGCCCGCCGCCGGATGCATAAAGCCAGCACCCCGCGCACCAGCTTCAGCATCGCATCTTTCTCAATCAGGACATCATTGCCGCACCCCCGTTTCTTCCCCATTTTCTGGCTCAGGCGAAGCTGTTCCACCAGGTGACTGATGTAGTCCTTCATGTCATAAATGGGCGTAATGGGCTCGCGACAGTGCGGACATACAACGAAGTTCATGTCATTGTAGTCATCCATCCTGTCGATACTTTTGTTACAGAAAGGACACCGGTGCTTCGTTTCTTTGGCGCGGGTATATTTGGCATATCCATAGGCCACCAGGGAAAGAACACCCAGGTTTTTCGCGCGATATAATCTGTCGCCGGCATCGGTATCGCCTCGCTTGGCCAAAAATTTCAGAATATGATAGGGGAGCAGCCAGAAAATTAGCAGGAGAGCCATAACGGCGATGATGATAGAAATGACTTCCGACGTAAAGATGGCTCGGGCTATGTCCGGAAAATCCTGGATGATCCTGCCACTTGTAATAGAAGACCAGATCGAATCCCAGCTCATACTTGAGACGTTGGAAGCTTCTGCTTCAACGGAAGGAGCCGAAGTTATCACCGGTTGTTCCTGATCATATCCGGGGACTGCAATTGCAGGGGTCATACTGCCAGGCTGGGGCGTGACCGAACCTGCGGCAGGCTCTGTGGCAATCGTTGTATCAGGCATTACCAGTGCGCCATTGGTCGCGGTGGCTACCTTGGCCAGGCCTTCTCGCGCCACGCTGATCTGGTGCGGATTTGACCTGGGATTTTCGACAACCGCGCGAAACGCATTAAAAGCTGTCTGCATGTCGCTGTTGATCCGGGCCGTATCCGCCAAGGCGTTCAAATAGTTCATATTCTGGCGGTTCGTGAGTGAGACTGCCTGTGCATGTAAGTTCTGAACCAGTTGACGGTTGTTGGGATCGTTGGCCATGCGACGTGCGAGCTGATAATTTGCTTCGGCAAAATTATTGGAAACCTGACCCGCGACCGACTGAAAATTTGAAGCGCTGGGGGTTTGAGAAAATAGCTGCCGACCCGCCGGAGAGGCCATGGCCTGGTAGAGAACTTCATAGGACGCCCGGGCCTGATCTGGGGTCGTGCTGAGCTGGCTTTCGGCAGACGCCATCAACCGGGAAAATGCCGCATGATACTGTTGGACAAGTTGCGGAGTGGGACCCGTGGCCGCCGCTTCGTTAACTACCGCAGATAAAATCGCACGAGGATCTTGAGCGGATGGCTCACTTTGAGAATCGGCTGCCTGAGTCGTTTGGCCGTGCAGGTGAGCCTGTCCTGCAAATGCCAGAATTAATAACATCAGAAGAAAATGCAGACGTTCCATTCGTAACAAACCGCTCACCCAGTTCTCCAGTCGCTTTTAGGTTAGTTTAAAGACCAGCGTTGTTTCCAGCAATATGTATAATATTTTGCATGAGGCAATAAAGTCCGACAAAATTAAGCTCATTGGGAGAGAGAAATTAAATATTATTAAGATTGTGAAGTCTGCAACTGAAATGACCGCTCTGGCTGAGACGTGGAACTATGATGCAGGCTGCGCCATAGTGCCCACTATGGGCGCGCTTCATGAAGGGCATCTGACCCTGGTCCGCCACGCAAAAGCCGCCGCAGACCGGGTGATTGTCAGCATATTTGTTAATCCGCTTCAGTTCGGTCCCGGCGAAGATTTTGATCGCTATCCTCGCAATTTGGAAGAGGATTCCGAGCTGCTGCAATCGGCGGGAGCCGACATTGTGTTTACTCCAAATGTTGATGATATGACCCCTGCTGATATGCGGGTGACAGTTGATCCGGGGCCGATGGGCGATGTGCTGTGTGGGCAGTATCGGCCGGGGCACTTTCGCGGTGTCTGCACCATCGTGACCAAATTGTTTCATATCACCAGACCCGGGCAGGCATACTTTGGGTGGAAGGATGCGCAGCAGTTTTTGATTTTGCGAAAAATGGTACAGGATCTTAATTTCCCCGTGGCAATGCATGGCATAGAAACCATGCGGGAGGCGGACGGGCTGGCTATGAGCTCGCGGAATGCGTATCTTAATCCAGACGAGCGTCACGGGGCGACGGTTTTGTTTCGATCGCTGGAAAAAGCCAGGACCAGCCATGTGGGAGGTCAGAGTGCAGCAGTTGATCTGACTGCGGAAATCCGGGGAATCATCGCTACCGAACCGCTGGCCAAATTGCAATATTGCGAGGTCATGCGCATGGACACACTGGAACCTGTTGACAACGTGTTGCCTGGCAATACCTTGATTGCAGTGGCTGCCCATTTTGGAGAGACACGCCTGATCGATAACATCCGCCTGTGACCGATGACTGGTAAATGCTGAAAGAAAATGAGTACATTCTGGGCAAGCTTAACGTAGCCTTCGACTGGCTGGTTGCGGCGCTTGCGCTACTGATTGTTCACTTTCTACGAAATTATATCCTGGGTCCTTTCATCGTGCCGGAAGTGTTTCGCTTTCGGTCGCTCCTGACAGATTACTGGTGGCTGGCCTTTTTCCTGCCAACAATCACGGTTATGGTGTTGGGGTATTATGGGCACTATCGAACCATGCGGACGCGGCCGTGGAGTCATTTGTTGGGAGCCCATCTGTTGGCCACCACCAGTGCCGGCCTGGCGGCGGCGGTGTTGTCTTTTGCTCTTACACCCAGGGGCGGGGGTGGAGGAGTTTTTGGGATTTTTACGCAGGAGTTTGTCAGCCGCGGCGTCCTGTTGCTATTTGTGCCCGTATGTACCGTTTTGCTGCAGATCAAGGAAGCGGTCATGCGGTTTTATCTCCAGCGTCTGCGGGGGATAGGGCTCAACGTGCAGAATCTTCTGCTCGTCGGAGACCCTGATTCTGCGGATCGTTTCATGGAAGTTTTGCGACGTCATCCGCGATGGGGGTATCGGGTGGTTGGGTTGATCTCAGACGACACCAACGCCGAGGCTGCTGTTGCCAAAGAAGCGCAGGTTCCCGTTCTGGGTCGCTATAATGACCTGTTCACCTGCCTGGAGAATCATGTAGTCGATGACGTCGTGTTTCTCGGAACAACAGACACCCTTCAAACTTTAGCGCCTCTAATGAGGGGATGTGAGGAAATCGGCGTGCGGAGCCGGCTGCCTCTCTTGTTTATGACAAACCGGATCGCCCGGGCGTCGCTGGATATTTTTGATAACGTACCCGTGGTTAGCTTTAATCCTGTTAAGGAATTCGGGGCGGCATTGTTTATTAAGTACACCCTCGACCGGATTGCCGCCTTAATCCTGCTGATCGTGCTGAGCCCGCTGTTTCTTATTATTATGCTGGCAATCAAGCTGACGTCCAGCTCGTGGGCGCACCCGGCTTTTTATGGACAAACCCGCAGCGGGCTTCATGGGCGGCAGTTCACTCTCTGGAAATTCCGCAGCATGATCCCTGATGCGGAGCAGCGCAAAGGGGACCTTGAATCCCGCAATGAAATGACCGGTCCGGTCTTTAAAATTAAAGACGACCCGCGAATTACCGCTGTGGGGAGGTGGCTTCGTCGGACTTCTCTGGATGAGCTGCCTCAGCTTTGGAACGTCCTTCGGGGCGAAATGAGCCTGGTAGGTCCTCGGCCTCCGCTGCCGGAGGAGGTTCAGCGTTATGATCGCTGGCAAAGACGCCGACTGAGCATGAAGCCGGGGATGACCTGCATCTGGCAGGTGAGTGGCCGCAACAAGCTGACCTTTGAAGAATGGATGGCGATGGATCTGGAGTATATCGACAATTGGTCGCTACAGCTCGATATGCGCATTCTGGCCCGCACGGTTTACGTCGTCATCACCGGGTACGGAGCAATGTGATTTCTCGACACGTTTTGCTTGCCAGGGCATTCCTGCGTGGTTACAAGCTTGGTTAAAACTGATCTTAAGAAGGGCAAAACCGTTCATGCCGGACCGCGTTACCAAGTTACTATTGCTGATAGTAGCGGGATTGCTCGCCGCAAACCTGGTACACAATCTTCGCCAATCGCCACAGCCACAGGCTGACCTGTTTATCAGTGCAGCGCATGCGCAAAATCGCGATGTACCACGACCATTGCCCCCCACGGTTAATGCCGTTAAGGGCTATTCGGTTAATGACCTGCGAGACGTGGTCTCTCTCGGAGACGGGAAAACCTTTGTGGTAAGCAACAGCAAAGGCTTTATGGTTTATCAGGTAGGGACAGAACGCTGAAAATTCCGCTAATGCGGGAATTTCACTTCCTACGGGTTTGATTTGTCTGAAATTGTAAAAGAACATTCCACAGCCACGCCGGCAACTTTGCCTCAGCTACTGGCTTACTGTAGCGAAAAGTTTGCATCGGCAAGAGCTCTATTTGCGCCGCATGAGAAGCCTATCGTCGAAATGACTTATGGGGAAGTGGCCGATGAAGTGGCCATGATTGGTGCCGCCCTGATCAAGGCCGGGGTCCAGACTGGCGACCGGGTGGCTCTGCTGGCTGACAACCAGCCCCGTTGGCTTATGGCGGACTTGGCGATCACCGGCATTGGTGCTGCCGATGTGCCTCGGGGCCTAGATACGGCCACTTCCGAGTTCCAGTTTATCCTGGAACACAGCGAAGCAACTGCGGCTTTCATCCAGAATAAGCGCCTGTTTAACCGCCTGGCTGATGCAGGTGCCCTAAAAAGTCTGCGATTCGTCGTGATGCTTGATGACTCGGAACCCAATGCACCGGAAGATTCTCCGGATTTGCAGATATTTCCCTGGGCCTCTTTCAAAGAAACGGGCAATCCGGACGATTACCACGCCGCTGCTGCAAAAGTAACTCCGGAGCATCTGGCGACCATCGTCTACACCAGTGGTACCACGGGTTCGCCAAAGGGCGTCATGTTGACGCATGGAAACTTGATGACACAGCCTCTTGGTGTCGATCTGGGGTTAACCCTTCAAAAGGGGGAAATCCTGCTGTCGGTTTTGCCTGCCTGGCATGCCTATGAGCGGGCGGTTGAGTATTTCGGGATATATTACGGCGTTACCATTTGTTACTCCGATAAACGTTTTATCCGCGACGACCTTCTGCAGATCCAGCCCCACCTGTTTCCGTGCGTCCCCCGGATTTGGGAGATGATCTATAAGGGGATTCAGACAAAGGTGGCGTCGGCCCCGAAAAAACGCCAAAAAATTTTCCATCGCTTTCTGGATATCGGGCAACAGTATATCGAGGCGCGAAGAATCGCCACGGGGCATGTGCTGGCGCGCGAGGTTCCGTCCCCGGCAAGCAGGGCTGTGGCGGCGGCAAAAATGGCGGCATTGTATCCCCTTTATGCTGCAGGGGACAGACTGGTCTATTCCAAGATACGCCATATCACCGGCGGTCGCCTGAGAGCGGCTATCAGTGGTGGAGGCAGTTTGGCCCCTTACCTGGATGATTTTTTCGAAGTCGTCGGCATTCCGATTATGAACGGCTACGGCCTGACGGAAACCTCTCCGGTGGTGGCGGTGAGACGGTCTGACCAGAACTTGCGCGGGTCAGTAGGACCGCTTATGCGCGGGACTGAAGTCCGTTTTCAAGCTGATGAAAACCATAGTGTAGCCGGAAAAGCGCTTGGCGAGATCCAGGTTCGTGGACCCCAGGTGATGGCAGGGTATTACAAAAACCCGGAAGCCACAGAGGAAATCTTTACCAAGGACGGCTGGTTGAAAACCGGCGACCTTGGCTGGATGACGGCAAAGGGTGATATCGTGATTGCCGGCCGGGCGAAAGATACCATCGTTCTTTCCTCGGGGGAAAATGTGGAGCCGGATCCTATCGAAGATGCCTGCCGGAAAAATCCGATGGTGCAACAGATCGTGGTGGTGGGACAGGACCAGAAAACCCTTGGTGCCCTGGTGGTGCCGGATTTTGCGTTGCTTGCGGAAAAGCTCGGACTTTCCAGCGAGACCGCGCCGGACCAAGTGACAGGTCATCCAGAAGCGGTCCGCACAGTTCGTCAGGCTTTGAATGAGACAATGAGCGCGACAGAAAACTTTAAGGCTTCAGAGTCCATCTCCAAGGTGCATCTCCTTCAAGAGCCGTTCAGTGAATCCAATGGTCTGCTGACGAACACCATGAAAATTCGACGCAATAAAGTTTGTGAACGCTATGCCTCAGACATCGAGGCGATGTACCAGTAAAGCAAGGAGCAACCCGAGGGCTGAAAAAAGTTAGCCCTGCTTCTCGCTTAATTTCAGTCCACTTAAGTCCAGAGTGTTAAAGCCTTCCTTTTTGGGCTTATCCTGACGAGGGCCCTTGTTACCTCTGTCCCGCTGTTGTCCCTTGTGGTCGCGACGAGCCGGTCCTTTGCTCTCTGCGGGTCCTTTGTTCTCTGCCTGTGCAGACGGTGTTGCCGCAGCTTCCTCAACAGGCTGGTTTCCGGCTGCTACCGCCGGTGCTTCGTCTGTGGACTCACCCGCCGGCTGATCATGAGCGGCAAGATCTTCCGCTTTCATCCGGGGTTGCTGTGTGACGATCTGGGCAATGGCGTGTTTATACACGAGGTGCTGCCCATTTCTATTATTTAGAATCAGGGTGAAATTATCGAACCCTTTGACGATTCCGCGGAGCAATGTTCCGTTTACCAGCAAGACTCGAACTTCTGAGTTTTCCCGCCTTACCTGATTCAGGAAACTGTCTTGCAGATTCATAGCGGCTTTTGACATCCAATTGCTCCTCAAATTGTAAAACTAATATGCATTTTGACGCAATATGATTAAATTACTAACTGCACGGCACGAAGGCTTTCAAGGTTAAAACATCAATTGGCTGACGTTTTAATGTTCGATATAATCTCCCCGGCGATTTCCTCTGCACCTCGGCCGCGGGCAGAAATTCGGATTGCATCGGGAACTGACCGAAACCATGTTTCTTGCCGCTTTGCGTAATTCCTTGATTTACGTCTCATGGCTTCAAGTGCATCTTCAAAGGGCAACCGTCCCTCCAGGTGATCAATGATTTCCCTATAGCCCAAAGCCTTAACCGCCGGATTATCCCGGCTGTAGCCATTGTCCATGTAGTTTCGCACTTCATCCAGCAGGCCGGCTTCAAGCATTACTTGAGCCCGGTGATTGATCCTGTCATACAGCTCGTCGCGAGGCCATGATAAAATATATGTCGATGCCGCAAAGCGGGGCCGCGATATATCCTGTTGATGAAATTCTGAAAAAGGCTTTCCCGAGCTGCGGATCACTTCCAGCGCCCGGATAATCCGCTGGCGGTCATTGGGACCATAGCGTTCCGCTGACAGGGGATCGCGGGCCAGCAGCTCTGCAAACAGTGGTGGCAGGCCGTAGAGTTTATACTCCGCTTCCAGCTCAGCCCGCACGACTGGATCCGGCTCTCCACCTTCAAATACCCCATAGAGCAGCCCGCGAATGTACATACCGGTCCCGCCACAAAGAACCGGCGTATTTCCCCGCTTCTGTATCTCTGCGAGCATATTGTCCGCTTCTTTCACAAACCGCCCTAGGTTATATTGATCATCGGGGTCCACATGATCTATCAGATGATAGGGCACGTCTCGTGTTTCATCGACAGTCGGCTTGGCCGTTCCAATGGACAGATGTCGGTAAACCTGCATGGAGTCCGCTGAAATAATTTCACCACGGATGCGCCTGGCAATTTCGACAGCAACGGTCGTCTTGCCGCTGGCAGTCGGGCCGGTTATCACTAGCAGGGGAGTGTGCACCGCTTATTTACCCTGCATAGCCAGAACGGACAAGATCCGCCCTGTCGGTCCGCCATCTGCTCGGTATGAGAAAAATTGCTCCGCGCGATGGATTGTGCAGACGTTACTGAAACTGATGTTCTCTTCAGGAACTCCGGCCTCTATCATTTGCATCGCATTGATCTGCACCAGATTAAGATGCCGCTCTTCATGAATGACATTGCGGGGCAATTCCGTAAATTCTGCGACGAAAGCCTGAACCAGCTCTTCGCTTACTTCATAGCAGCAGGAATGGGCCATGGGCCCGATCCACGAGAGTATGTTTGCGCGATTGCTGCCCAAGTCAGCCATAGTCTCGATGGTTCGCTGGACGATACGCGCCAGCGTTCCCTTCCATCCCCCGTGGGCCAGGCCGATTACACCGGCGACCGGATCAAGCAAAAACAAAGGCGCGCAATCGGCGGTTTGGATCACCAGGGCGAGATCGGGTTCATCAGAAACCAGAGCGTCTGTGGAGAGGTAGACGTGGTGGGTTGCGTTTTGGAAGTCATTACGGCGCGCAATGGAGACATGGTTCGTATGTTCCTGACAGCCCAGGGCAATACTGCTCATGTGCAGACCCAGCATTTTGCAGACGGCGCGGATCTCGTCCATTCGCGAGCATCCGGGCGGCAGAGTGTTTTGAAATTGCCGCGCGGTACACGCCTGAACTATATTTGGAAACTGCGCAAAAGTAGGGGCCGACACCACATTGCCGTCATAGGACCAGAGAAGTGGTTCCGATGAGGTTGCGACTTTTTTGCTCAATGAGCAATGGCCTCGGTTTTCTTTTCTTCTTTCCAGTGACCAGCTAATTGCCCGCACGCTGCACCGATGTCTGCGCCTTTGCTGTAACGCACGCTGACGGTAAAGAACCGGTCAAGCAATTCCTGCTGGAATCGACGAATGGTTTCCTCATCCGGTCGTTTAAAGGGCAGATTCGGGTCGGGGTTCCACGGGATCAGATTGATTTTACACGGCATATCAGCCAGAAGGCGAGCTAGTTCCCGTGCGTTTTCGATGCTGTCATTTTCACCGGCCAGCATCACATACTCAAAGGTTATCCGGCGGCGATTTCTCAGAGGGAAACGCCGGCAGGCGTCAAGAAGTTCGCTGATAGGGTATCGCTTGTTAATCGGCATGATGCGCGAACGAAACTCGTCATTGGAAGCATTCAGGGAAATCGCAATGTTCACGCCCAGATCGGCCTCACCCAAGCGATCAATCCCGGGCACGATACCAGAAGTTGATACCGTAATGCGACGGGCGGCCACGTTCAGACCCTTGTCATCTATCAACATGCGAATCGCCGGGATCACGTTGTCCAAATTGAGCATGGGCTCGCCCATTCCCATGAACACCATGTTGCGGGGAGACACATCATCGTTGATTTTTTTTGCCAGCATAAACTGGCTGACAATCTCGCCCACGGTCATCTGGCGTCGAAATCCACCAAAGCCCGTCATGCAAAACTTGCAGTCCACTGCACAGCCCACCTGCGAGGAAACGCAAAGGGACTGCCAGTCTTTTTCCTGCATTAACACGCTTTCAACCACCCGGTGATCCGGCAGGCGAAACAAAAGCTTGCGGCTTCCGTCAGCGGCTCCGCCATGGATTTCGGCGATCTCAGGAAACTCCAGGGTGAAGTTCTCGGCCAGCCAAACCCGGAGTTCTTTCGACAGCGATGTCATTTCGGCAAAATCCGTGGCGCCCTTGCGATAAATCCATTCATAAAGCTGCCGTGCCCGAAATGCCGGGTGGCCTGCCTCCGATAAAACCTGGATCAATTCCTCCGCTGACTTTCCGATCAGATTCGGCCGGGCCGTTTCTGCGGAGGTCTGGATGGAAAGGGGGGATGTGTTTTCAACTGACATAATCTTAAAATCTACAGCCTGTTGCTTTGATTTGTTTCTTTGAACACGGCTGTTCCTGAACTAACTCCCGGCTGGGGTCCCCATGGGCTGGAATGGGATGTGGTCGGCGGACTCAACTATTTTAGAAAGCTGGTCCGCGGCGTTAATGAGGACTTTGCCATAGTCGCTGTCGGGCGTTTTCAGCACGACAGGGGTTCCCTCGTCGCCGGCTTCCCGGATAGCTCGATTTAATGGTAAGGTGCCCAGCAGGGGAATGCCGGTTTCTTCTGCAACTTTGTTTGCTCCTCCGTGGGAAAACACATCGGTATGTTCGCCGCAGTGGGGACATGCGAAAAAGCTCATGTTTTCGATGATTCCTAGAACTGGAACATTGTTGGCCGCGAACATAGTGATGCCCCGGCGCACATCCTGCAGGGCTACTTCCTGTGGTGTGGTGACGTGAACAATGCCGCTGACCTTGGCCATCTGCAGGAGTGAAATCTGGACGTCGCCGGTTCCCGGGGGCAAATCAATGACCAGGTAATCCAGGTCGCCCCAATCCACCTGACCGAGAAACTGCCGCAGGGCGCTGTTGAGCATGGGTCCGCGCCACACCAGTGGCTGACCGGGATGAACCAGAAAACCCATGGACATTACTTTCATCCCATGAATGATGATCGGTTCGATCACTTCCCGCTGTGATCCGTCTTCATGTTCATAAACGGCAACGGTCGGCTCGACTCCTTCTGTGCCTGACATGAGAGGGACGTTTGGTCCATAGATATCCGCATCCAGCAGACCCACTTTATGGCCGGCCTTCGCCAAGGCCGCAGCCAGATTGACGGCGACAGTCGATTTGCCTACGCCGCCCTTGGTTGATCCAACGGCGATAACATGACGGATATGCTGAAGCATATCATTAGGGTTGGGGGGTTTTGGTGCGGCAGCCTGGGCTTTGGGACCACCTTCGATTTCGATGCCTTTAACGCCCTGAACCCGGATGATAGCACGTTTAATTTCTGCTTCAAACTGCCCTCGTTTGTCGGTGGGAATTTTGGAAAGATCAGCTTTCAGGCGTACGGTGGATCCTTCGATCTTTACATCCTGCACCATGTTCAGAGCGACGACGTCGCGCTCTGTTTCTGGTTCTATAACAGTCTGCAATGCGCTCCAGATAGCATCTTCACGAATTTCCATTACGAGGGAGGGGGTCCTTTTTAAAGATTACCGCAGGTTAATACCTGCTCGTTAGCAATACACACCAGTATTGCGGGGCAATTCAGAGGGTTATCCAATGCCCGCTTTTATTTGCCGAGAGAAAAAAGCTTTCGAAGGCGCTGTTTAAATGATCCGGGATGAGCGGGGCTGTCGCCGGGGAACTGGGCGGTTGCCGGGCGACCTGGTGTTGATGGAAATGCAGCGAACTGATCTGCAAGCAAGTGAGTCAGGCCCGATGCTGATCGTGATCCATCCGCCTGCGGTTGGCGGTCACGGGCAAAGGTCGGCTTTGTGGCCCAGGCCAACAGGGGAGCCAGTACGGTTTTTTCGTCCAGTTCCTCGTTCAGCCAGGCCAGGGCGCGCTCTGCCATGTCTGCGCTCTTCTCCGGATGATGCACGGCATCAAGAATAGCAGTAGCCATCGATTCGCCATCGCGCAGAGCAAAGGTGCGGATCAGGCCTCGTTCAGCGAGCTGATGAGTTGTCTCGCATAAGTCCGTGCACGCTATGGGCACCTTATACTGAATCCAGTCAATAAGGCGGGTCCGGGTGCCCAGCTCGCCCTCGACGGAATAGCGGTCGGTAAACACAGCCAAATCGGCCTGTTCATAATAGCTGCCTACTTCATCTGTGGGGATCCAGCCCAGGAAATGAAAGCGTTCTCGCAGAGGCGATTTTTCCACCAGTTCCCGAAAGATCTGGAATGACTTGCTGTCATGGCCATCAATGGCTCCGCCGGTTGTGGCGAAATAGACGGCTTCGCTTTGTTCCATGGATCGCGACAACCCATCGAACAGTAATTCTGGATCGCACCAGGTGTTGTATCCGCCCGTCCAGATCACGAGAAATGCGCTGGCCGGAATCTGTTTGCCTTTCAGGGGAGTGGTGCGTTTGGGCGTTCGCTCGCTCATGACGCGGCTGCTGTTGGGGAGAATTTCTACCAGCTCTTCTCCGGAATTGGCTCCCGTCAGACGACCGGCAAAACCAAGCTGTCCGATGAGGGCATGTCGTTGGGGCGAACTGCACACGCTGAACCTGTCGCCTCGGGCCAGTCCTTTCAGGTAAAGTTGCCACTGAGGCAGCAGGCTTCCGTCATGATCAAACAGGCGGGCCTGAAGCTGCTTCTCGGCAAATGGATCGCCGTTATAGTCCAGCCAAAGCGGAATTGACAAATTTAAGTCTGCCGCCACTCCATTCATAATGTCCGTGGTGGATACCACTGCGGCAAAACGGGTCGCCAGGTGGAGAGTCTGCAGGGCCTCCACGGATTGCTTTGGATGATACTTCATCCGGATCAGGCTGATATTGGAACCCGCATCCTGCCTTACTGCCGGAGTGGGCGTGGTGTCTTTGTCCTGCGCGTTGAAATCGCCAAAATCGATTATGCACAACGTGACAAAGTGATGTTCAGCAGCCAGCGCGCGGGCCAGTTGCCAGGTTCGTATTCCTGGAGCATGTAATCGCTCACCATGTTCAAAAGGCAGTGGACCGACGCCCAGCACTAACAAATTAGCCATAACTAATCAAATTGATCTGGCAGATGAGTATGCAAGGGAATTTTTGGCTGATGGAATGCCATCTTGCCGGGGGGATCAGCTCAGCACGGCCTCGACAGGGGAGCGGCCAAACAGTGTGTGCGCATGGGAATCCGTAATATCCACATGAACCAGCTTGCCTACCAGGCTCTGATCTCCCGGGAAGATCACGCATTTGTCGCCAGAGGTACGTCCCATCACTTCCCAGTCGCGTTTCTTGCTGATGGATTCCACCAGCACTTCAACGGTTTGTCCGATGTAGGTTTTATTGATTTCCGCGCTGATCTGTTCCTGTCGGCCAATGCAGCGTTGCACCCGGTGTTTTTTAACTTCCGGAGGAATGCTGTCGATGAGCTGGGCAGACTTGGTGCCTTCCCGGGGGGAGTACATAAAGATATAGGCGCTGTCCCAGCGGGCCGCTTCGAGCAGTTCATAGGTCTGCTCGAAATCTTCGTCAGTTTCATCGGGGAACCCGACAATGACGTCGGTGGAAATTGTGGCCCCGGGCACACGATCGCGCACACGCTCAACCAGCGCCAGGTATTCGTCCCGGGTATAGAACCGTTTCATGCGGCGCAATACGCGGTTGCTGCCGGCCTGAACCGGGAGGTGGAAGTTTGTGCAGATTTTATCGAGACCCGCTACGGCATCGATTAGTTTGTCTGAGCAGTCCTTGGGGTGTGACGTCATATATCGCACCCGGCGCAAACCAGCCACCTGGTTAACGATGCCCAGGAGATCGGCGAAATCCAAACCCTGATAACGATAACTGTTTACGTTTTGACCCAGTAGCATCACTTCCTGATATCCCTGGGATACGAGCCCTTCCAGTTCCCGCACGATTTCTTCGGGGGGACGGCTCACTTCGCGGCCACGAGTTTTTGGGACGATGCAGAAGCTACAGAAGTTGTTGCAGCCGTACATGATCGTGGTGAAGGCTTTTTGTCCGTGGGCCCGGCGGACCGGTTGATCACCAAGAAAGAGCGGCTTGTCTACATCCTGGGTGGCAATGACCGGCTGGCCGCCCGTGCGGGCTTTCTGGATAATTTCGTCAATTTTAAACAAATCGCGCGTTCCAACTACCACATCAGTGTGGGGAAGGCGCTTGAGAATGTTTTCGCCTTCCTTTTGCGCCATGCAACCTGTCACGCCGATAATCATACCGCGTTGTTTCTTCACGGTGGAAAGGCTCTGAACACGGCCCACGGCCCGTTCCTCGGCACCCTCACGCACCACACAGGTGTTTACGAGAACGACATCCGCGTCATGTTCACTCTCGATCCGGCGAAGACCCTGCTTCTCCAATATTCCTGCCATGATTTCCGAATCGTTATCGTTCATCTGGCAACCATAGGTCACGATGCAGTAGGTCTGGGGGTCAGCCTTTTTTTCAGGCTCGTCTATAGGGGCAGTCACACTCATTGTCTTGCCTTTAAAGAACATAAAAGTCTCTATTCAGGGTTAGAAACCCCTTTGTGGGCGGTTTTGCGGTTGCCAAGGCATTCGCAGTGATAAATAAAAGCCCGAAACCTATCAGGGGAGTCCCATAAGTGGCCTATAATTATATTCCGATTCCAGAACTCGAACCCGGCACCAAGGTGCTGGTGGTATATCTGTTGGCGAATTTTCAGATTCGGCCGAAGCGGGACGGCACCAGTTATGTGACAATGGTATTGAAAGACGCCACCGGCAAAATCACAGGCGTCATGTGGGATAATTTTACCTCCGTAACCAGCGGCGCGGTCAAAGAAAACGACTACGTCGAAGTGGGCGGAGAAGTAAACCTGTATAATGGCCAGCCCCAGATGCGGGTCCACCGCATTCGCAGCATTGATGATTCGGAAGTAGACACTTCATTCTTCCTGCCAAAAAGCCCCCGGAATCCGGAGGAAATGCTTCGGGAGCTTCTCGATCTCATCGGCCAGGTGCAGGACCCTGATTATCGCCGCCTGCTGGATGGCGTTTTTGGGAATGATACCTTTATGCAGCGTTTTCGTATGGCTCCCAGTGCGGTTTCCATGCACCAGGCGTACCTCGGCGGACTCATTGATCACACCCTTTGCGTGACGAAAAACGCTTTAAAGATGACGGAGAATTATCCTGCCGCAAACCGCGACCTTCTCATTACTGGTGCGTTGCTTCATGACATGGGCAAAGTGATTGAGTTTAGCTATGATCGCAAATTGGCCTATTCTGATGCCGGGCGATTGCTGGGACATATCTCTATGGGAAATGCCATGATCGAGGTTCATTGCCACAACCTGCCCAACTTCCCTATTAAGAAAAAAATCCTGGTTCAGCACATGATTTTAAGTCATCATGGCACCATGGAATACGGGTCTCCCCGCTGCCCGGCGACGCTGGAAGCCCTAATTCTTCATCACGCTGACCTGCTGGATGCTCAGCTTTCCAATTACATGGAATACACAGAAAACGCGGCCCGCACCGGTACTCGCTGGGAATACAGCCATATGTTTGAACGCCATATGTTCAGCGGCGCCGACCTGATCGACGATGCTGATGCCGCCCACAACCTTAGCTGCAGTCTCCATGATCACTTCAAGAAGATGCAAAGCTCGCTGGAAGATGCGGAGCCGGCGGATAAGCTGCTGGAAGCTGAGGAATTTGCCTAGTCAAGGTGATCAGTTGCCGGTGGATACATACGCTAACATACAAATGAAAGAAATGAATTGACAAGTGTTCGTCGTTAGAATATGTTACTTTGTATTCAACTGAAAA
>CAYUGQ010000026.1:0-25107 GCA_964444305.1 uncultured Candidatus Sumerlaeota bacterium | reverse complement strand
TGCGTAGCTCCATCTTTAATCAGAGCATTCAACATATCTGTAGTGGCTGTTTTCTGAAGCGTGCGAGCCTGATGAACAGTACTTATGATAAAAACTCCGGAAAATACCGTCATCAAACCGAGTTTGATAAGCCAGTTGCACCGTGCCAGCAATATGCCGAGGGTCAGACAAAACCACGGAAGGGCTGTGAATCCTTCGCGAACAGAGATAAAACGCGGCGTTTCAAACTGACTGTATACGTAAGGCAGCAAGAGCGTCAGAAGCATAATCGCCACAGCGGCAAACGTGCGAAAATCAACGCGGGTGGCGATTTTAATAAACGGCGGCAAAAGCAGCACAAACATAAACAGACAGGCCAGCCACGGCGCGGGAAGTTTCCAGCCCGCCAGTCCAAAAAGAAAATAATGGCCAAAGACGTGCACCAGATCAGACGGCCCCGGAATAGGAAGGTCCCAGGGCACTTTGTTTGGCATGACCCACAACCAAGGCAGTGCCATTGCAACGATAATGAAATGGTTAAGAAGAATCCCCTGCAACAGCCGGAAGCGGCGCATACGGCGTTCGCTGTGAACGGGAGGGAAGAACAACGCACGGCATAGCTGGATGACAGGGAAGGCAATGACGAAAAATGCCGCTTCGCGCTCCGTATGCAGAAGTATTATGGCTACAATATCATACGCCAGCCAATCGCGCCAGCGATTCGACTCGGCACTTCGCACCATGGTCAAAAAGCCGGCAATAGCGAGAAGCCCGAACAAGGCGGAAGGCTGGAATTCCTGAGAAAAATAGATATGCAATGGATTAAGAAGCAGGAGGTAGCTGCCCACGAGAGCGGCGGATTCTCCATAGAGCTTTCTACCCATTATATAGAGAGCAATCGGAGTGAGGGTTCCAGCCAGAATGGATACCACCCGCAGAGAAGCCAGGCTTTGAGTTGCCGTAGCAATGGGATGGCTTATTAAATAAAATACAGGCGGACAGAAATCCGGTTGTGCAGCGCTGATATACTGTCCGAATGGAATCAGCGCAGTTAAGGCCGCCAGGACTTCACTGAAGTCTGGCGATTCGTTCATCATGCTCCATGCGCGCAGATAGGCGCCGGCAAGAGCCAACACGATAACGTGAAACCAGAATCGGGTTTTTCGAACTTTTACGGGAGGTCGACTTTGCGACAGTTCGCTTATGTAGGCTGACATACGGACGTAGAATTAAAGATAGAAGCGTTCATGTGAGGTATACTGTTCAAAGGATGGGCCACGGATGATTTGCTGTCCACAGCCGGTTTTTCGTAACATATTAAGAGTATTGTTGCTGGCAACAGTTTCGCGTTGCAGTAAAGATGACTGGAAATTCTGATTATGAATGCATTGATTACAAGACTTTTTGGCCTGATTTGCGTTTTAGGTACGCTTCAAAACGCAGCGGCAGACCATGCCCTCTTATCTGAAGGACGCATACTGTATAATGTGATAGTGCCCGACGGAACAACGTCCGGCGGGAAGCTGGTCCGTATGCGTACCGGGCCGTCCAGCTTTGGTTATGACCCCAGAGCGGACACGATCTACTCGTTGCCAAACTTTTCTGTAACCGGCAGGGTTGCCGATTATGTGTCGACCACAACGCAAGTGGGCAGACAAGAGGCAAAAAACATCTTTTTCAAAGAACAGTGGCATGAGTTTCGTCCACCGCCGGCGCGTCCGAGACTGGTTATGCCGACCCCCGCTCCGAAAGCTACGCCGACCCCTGTAACCATGGCATCAGCCACGTCGAGAGAGGCCCCGCCCAATTTGGTACCCGAGGGAGTTCCCTTGCAGGAACGGCTGGACCGGCAGCTACAGATCTTTATCGACGAGCAAACTAAACTGTCTCAAGACGCAGCAACATCGGTCGTTCAAGGATTGATCACTGATGAGCAAAGCCGCACAGCTAAAATTAACCTGCTGGTGCGTCAGCAGTCCGTCTTGCAGAGGTATTTTCCTGTCAGTCAAGATACAGTCAAGCTGGCTGTTGAGTACTGGACTGAGCAGCTGGAGAGAGCTCGCCAGACAGGCCGGTTTGACCTGGAGAGCCTTTAGCGGGTTAAGGCACGAAAGCGATTGTCCCCCATAGAGTTAAAGCGTAAGGCAATGGAATTTTCCGATCCATGAGTTATACCTTATAGGTGGCAGGTGGCCTTGCTCACTTTTCTTCGGAAAATGTGAGCCTGCTTGAATGAAACCAAAAATACTCATGTAAACGAGGCCGGATTAGGAATATTTGTGCCGACAAAAAGAACACAACAAAGACAAGCGTTACAGAGCGGTCAGCGCCCACAGCGTCAAGCCAAGGATAAAGGTATTGAGCTGGAGGGAACAGTGCTGGAGCCGCTGCCAAACTGTATGTTCCGTGTGGAACTTCAGAATGGTTTGACTGTGCTTGCCCATATTAGTGGCAAGATGCGGATGAATTTTATTAAAATTCTGGCTGGTGACAGGGTTACGGTGGAACTTTCCCCCTACGATCTGACCCGCGGCCGGATTACATATCGGTTTAAGTAAAACAGTTAGGGACGCAAAATGAAAGTCAGAGCATCGGTGAAGCCGATCTGCAATAAATGTAAGATGATCAAGCGCAAAGGCGTTCTACGCATCATTTGCGAGAACCCAAAGCACAAGCAGCGCCAGGGCTGATAAAACGGTCTCTGGCTCATTAACATTTTGTTTGGGAGTGAATAACGCCCAGACATTGATTCTAAACACTCAGGCTGTGGTTTGCAATTGCAAGCCGCGCCGAATTTTTTGATAGGGAAGCAATGGCACGCATCGCTGGAATAGATCTGCCGCGCGAGAAGCGCGTGGAAACGGGCCTCACGTATATTTACGGTATCGGTCCGACAGTTTCGCGCAGGCTTTTGAGCCAGGCGGGAATCGACCCGAATAAGCGGGTCCGTGAGCTGGATGAACTGGAAGTTGGTAAACTGAACTCCATCATTCAGAATAGCGTTAAGGTTGAAGGTGACCTGCGCCGTGAAGTCGGTATGGCTATTAAGCGGCTGATGGATATTGGCTGCTATCGCGGTCTGCGTCATCGTCGTGGTCTGCCCGCTCGTGGACAGCGCACCCGTACCAATGCCCGTACCCGTAAAGGTCCTCGTAAGACCGTTGGCGCGAAGAAGAAATAAGGTAAATACTGACAATGGCTGATAAGAAAAAAGGCGGAGCATCCGCAAAGGTTCGCAAAAAGGCACGGAAGAATATCTCCAGCGGAGTTGTTCACATCCAGGCTACGTTTAACAATACGATTGTGAACATTTCCGATAAGCAGGGCAACACGATTAGCTGGGCTTCCAGTGGAGCGGCCGGATTTAAGGGATCTCGTAAGAGCACCCCGTATGCAGCCCAGCTCGCTGCGGATCAGTGTGCGCGCAAGGCCATGGAGCATGGTCTGAAGTCGGTTGAGATTTTTGTAAAGGGCCCCGGTAGTGGCCGTGAAGCTGCGATTCGTAGCCTTCAGGCTGTGGGTCTGGAGATCTCTATCATTCGCGACGTGACTCCGATTCCTCATAACGGATGCCGGCCGCCAAAGCGTCGGCGCGTCTAAGGCGAAAGATTTAATCTGCCGGTGTGCAACCGCTCACTGGTGAGGTAAAGATGAATGTTGTTGTAGCAGTCGTGCTGGTTGCGGGGCTTGCGATTCTGGTCAGGATTATGGCTGGAAGGTCAGGTTTTTCTCACAATCAGCGCATTGTTTTGTCCGCCATTGCTCTTGGCTTATTTGTCTGGGAGTTTGGTTTTCGTCACGATGAAGTTCAGCCCGAAGGGTTGGCTCTGGCAGTCCTGGCAGTCGTGATCATGGGTGCGTCGCTTTTTTATCTGCGGCGCAACATGAAGCAGTAAAAGGTTTGAAAGTTTTGCCCGGCCTCGCAAGGGGATGGGCATTATGTTCCGGGACGAAGGCGTCCTCATGAAAAAAGTGTGTTTGTCATCAGTGACAGGCACCGCGCTGTAAACCGGTTCAGATCGTTGCCTCAGGGCGCGGTCAACCTCTGCTGAATGCAGAGTACATTTATGGAGGCATAGGAGAAAGAGTGGCTCGTTATACAGACGCCGTTTGCCGGCTTTGCCGTCGTGAAGGCGAAAAATTGTTTTTGAAGGGCTCGCGCTGCATGAGCTCAAAGTGCGCAGTTGATAAGCGCGCATATCCGCCTGGCCAGCATGGTCAGGGTCGGCAGAAGTTGTCCACCTACGGACAGCAGCTTCGTGAAAAGCAGAAGACGAAGCGTATTTACGGTGTGCTTGAGCGCCAGTTCCGCCGCTACTTTGTGATGGCCGACCGCTTCCGTGGACTTCCCGGTACGGTTTTGCTTCAGCTTCTGGAGCGTCGTCTTGATAACCTGGTCTACCGTCTGGGCATCGCTTCCAGTCGTGCACAGGCTCGTCAGCTTGTACGTCACGGACATGTTCACGTCAATGGCCGCCAAGTCAACATTCCGTCTTACCTGGTGAAAGCCGGGCAAGAAATCAGCCTGCCAGAAAGCTCACGTACCTTTAAAGTAGTCGTTGAGAATCTGGAAGCCGCCTCTGGTCAGGAGCGTCTGCCCTGGCTTGAGTGGAACCCTGAAACGTTTACCGGCAAACTGCTGGCGATACCATCCCGTGAAGATATCCCGACGGCTGTAAACGAGCAGCTGATCGTCGAGCTGTATTCGAAGTAAGGATAGCATCGTCGCGCGGGCGGTGGCAATGCCTCGTCGCCGCCCAGGTGCAAGTAGTAAGAGGCCTGAACTTTTAGGAGAGACACTGAATGGATTTTAAGCCACTGAAAATGCCCCGCGAGCTTCTCGCGGAGAAAGATACACAGACAGAGACCTACGGCCGCTTCGTTGCTGAGCCGTTTGAGCGTGGCTTTGGCACGACGATTGGTAACTCTCTGCGCCGCATCCTGCTGAGCTCAGTTCAGGGGGCCGCTGTTACCGCGATTCGCATCGAGGGTAAGAATCACGAGTTTGATACCATCGAGGGTGTGAAAGAAGATATCCTTGATATTATCCTGAATCTGAAAAGTCTGCACCTGAAGTTTCTCGGCACGGTTCGTGGCGAAAGCTCGATGTACCTTGATGTGCAGGGACCAAAAACCGTTACCGCCGCGGATTTCGAACTGGACGGTAATGTCGAGGTTCTGAACCCCGATCAGGTCATTGCCACTCTGGATGACGGTGCTGAGCTTCGGATGGAAGCGATTGTGCAGCAGGGACGCGGTTATGTTCCGGCAGCACAGATCAAGGAACAGAGCGGCAGCCAGGACACCTTCGGTACGATCTTCCTCGATGCAGTATTTTCACCGGTTGTTAATGTGAAATATCATGTCGAAGCGGCTCGTGTACAGCAGCGGACTGACTATGATCGACTGATCATTGAACTGTCCACAAACGGTACCGTTTCGCCTGAGGATGCCCTGAGCTATTCCGCCAAGGTACTTCGCGATCACCTGAACCTGTTTATTTCCATGCGTGATCAGGCTGCTGAACTGGCTGCCCTTGAAGAAGAGCAACAGGCTGCATCGGCCACTTCCGCACTGGAAGAGAAACTGGACAAGAGCATTGAAGAACTCGAACTGAGTGTTCGCAGCTTTAACTGTCTAGAAGCCGCTGGCATCAAGACGATCCGCGATCTTGTACAGAAAACCGAGAGCGAGATGCTGAAGTATCGTAACTTCGGACGCAAATCGCTGACTGAAATTAAGAACATTCTCAAAGATATGAATCTGCGCTTCGGTATGGAGATTGACAAGGAAACTGGTCTGCCCGTATCGCTGGGTTCTGAGAAGTAGGAGACTTAAGATATGCGTCACCGCAGACATTCCTCCCGGTTGAACCGGACTACCGAACATCGTACGGCCCTGATGCGCAATCTGGCCTGCGCTATTATAGAGCACGGTCAGATCAAGACCACTGTTCCAAAAGCCAAGAACGTGCGCCAGTATCTGGAGCGGGTTATAACAATCGCTAAAGACGGCCTGGAAGCCAATGACGATGCCGGCATAACACTGGCAAAACGTCGTCTGGCATTTTCCTACCTGAACAACAAAGAAGCAGTTAAAAAGTTGTTCGGGGAAGTGGCACCAGCTTGTGCAGCCCGTCCGGGTGGTTATACTCGTATCGTGCGTGCTGGAGTCCGCGCCGGTGATGGCGCACCTATGTGCTACATCGAGCTGGTGGATCGCCCGGGAGCTGAAACCGACACGAGTGCCGAAGCCGCTTCCTGATCCTGATATCGTTTGGCCAACAGGCTAAGCAATCGTTTACTTTTTTATAACAGTAATGCCGCCCGCGGATTCCCCGGGCGGCATTCTTGTTTTGGTGGTCAGGTCTGACCTGACTCTCCGTAGAAACTAACCGATCGGCTTCCTTGCCTGAACATAAAGCTCCTGTCCGAGGGACGGGAAGGCTGTGCCCCAGGCATGGTTCAACCGGACCCATGCTTTCAGGTTTTCCAGCCCCAACCCACTGGTGCGGAGGAAATACGATCCCGAAGTCCAGTCAATAGTCAGTCCGGCCTGCTCAAGAGTGTCCGTTGCCCGCTTCGGCCAGAACTTGTTAATATGCTTTCCGGCCCACCGTTTCCCCCGGCTTAATTCGTCTTTGTATCGCCTTTCTCCGGTACTGGCAGCAAATTTGGGGACAACCGGCGTTCCCATCAAAAAGATACCGCCCGGCTTTAAAATGCGAGCCACTTCGCTTGCCGTGAACTCAGGTCGCGGCAGATGTTCAAATACATGCAAACTTACGACGATATCCGCATAGTTGTCTTCCACTGGCAGAGTCTGATCAAAATCCGCGTTTTTTAACTCGTCATAGCCAGCATTTTGCAGAGACGGTCGTGAAAGATTCCAATCCAGTCCTGTCCAGTGCGCATTAATTTCCTCCCCTGCGAGGATTTTCAGCAGACCTCGTTCGCATCCAAGGTCTACAAGGTCCAGCTTTCGTCCGCCTTGCGCCGCCTGATATTCCACGATGGCAGAATGGGCCTGCCAGTATCGCAAAAAACGGAGCGGATACTTGTCTTTCTTAAGATGAGGACGGACGGGAAAGTCTTCGCGTTCAAAGGTGATTCTGTTACGCTCGAAGTAATCGAGACTATAGTGAAGAAATGGCGAGTTCATTTTACTCTCAGATCCCAGAATGGTGTTAAATTGGGGCCGGTAATATGAGCGCGAGCTCAGTACTCATTTTATCGCCTTTGTGCCGTGTCCAGAGCTAGATTAATGCCACTTTATTGGCGGATACCCCCCTTATAGCGAACGCCTTTGAAGTGTAAGTGTATTAGTGTGTAGGACTGTAAACCAAGACTCGTAAATGCCCCTTACTGCCAACATACTGGACACCGAAGCCGTTCTGGAATATATATTTTCAGGACACCGGGAGAAGTACGCCGATGAAGACGTAGCGTTGGTGGCGCGGGCTTACGAGTTTTCCCGCGAGTCCCATGGAGATCAAAAGCGGGCCAGCGGTGAGCCGTATATCCTGCACCCCGTCGAGGTCGCTCGAATTGTGGCCGAGACCGGGCTGGATGCTAATGGCATTGTCGCGGCCCTGCTCCATGATACCCTCGAAGATTGCTCGGTCAATCATGACGAACTGACCGAAATGTTTGGCGAGCAGGTTGCCGATCTGGTTGAAGGCGTAACAAAAATTTCCGCTCTCCAGTTCGGCACCCGCAAAGAACAGCAGGTCGAAAACTTGCGCAAGATGATTCTGGCCATGGCCCGGGATATCCGGGTGGTCATCATTAAGCTGGCCGATCGTCTGCATAATTTAAGAACTCTAAAGCACCTTTCTCCTGAAAAACAGGTGAAAGTCGCCCGCGATACGATGGATGTTTATGCTCCGCTGGCCAACCGTCTGGGCATGACGCGCATCAAAAGCGAACTTGAAGACGGCAGCATGTATTTCCTCTATCCGCTGGAATACAAAGAGATCGCCCACAAAGTGGCCCTCAAGCGGGCCGAGCGGGAGGCACTGGTTCAGAAGAGTATTGAAGTGTTGAATACTGAGCTGGACGAGCTGACAATCAACGCGGACATCAAAGGCCGATCAAAGCATCTTTGGTCTATTTATCAGAAGATGCTCGCTCAGGATATTCCCTTTGACCAGGTGCATGACCTGATTGGCCTGCGCGTGATTTGCGAAGACGTGCCCACTTGCTATGAAATTCTGGGTATCGTACATAAGCTTTGGCGTCCTATCCCCGGACGGTTTAAAGATTACATCGCCATGCCCAAAGAAAATATGTATCAGAGCCTGCACACCAGTGTTGTCGGGCTGGGCGGGCACCGGATCGAAATCCAGGTGCGGACCAATGAGATGAATCGGTTTGCAGAAGAAGGGATCGCCGCCCACTGGAAGTATAAAGAAGGCTTGCGTGGCAATCTGGATCTGGAAGAAAAACTGGCTTGGCTGCGCAAGTTGACCGACTGGCTGAATGACGTCCGCGATCCAGGGGAGTTTATGGACGCACTGCAAAAAGACGTCTTTTCCGATACGGTTTTCTGTTTTACCCCCCGTGGCGACGTCATCGAGCTCCCCGCCGGTGCCACCCCGCTCGATTTCGCCTATGCGATTCACACCAACGTAGGAGAGAGCTGTACCGGCGCTAAGGTGAATCATCGGATCGTGCCGCTGCGGTATACCTTGCATAACGGCGATTTCGTCGAAATCCTCACAAGCAAGAATGGCCACCCGTCTCCGGACTGGCTTGATATCGTCAAAACAAGCCGTGCCCGGACCAAAATCAAGCATTGGCTGAGAACGAAAAATTACGCCGAAAACGTAGTAAAAGGCCGGGACCTATTGGCCCGAGCCCTTCGCGCTCGTGGGATCCCTCTGGACTGGAATCAAATTTCTGAAAAAGCCGGACCGGCTTTGCGCAGCTATAAAGTTCAATCTTTTGATGAGCTTCTGGGCGAAATCGGTTTTGGCGGACTTCTGGCCATAAACGTCATCCAGCGGCTGTTCCCGGAATCCTCCGCCGCGGGCGAAGACGGCGATGGGCCATCAAAGCCACGAAAGGGTTCGCGAGACCAGCGTCGACAGAAAAACCAGGGCGTAATTGTTGAGGACCTTCCCTCCACCGTGGTGAGATTCGGCCTGTGTTGCAGCCCTGTCCCGGGAGACCCAATTGTGGGTTTTGTTACCTACGGCAGAGGTGTTACCATTCACCATCGCACCTGTCAGATGCTGGCGCATGTGCTGGGAACAAATGGTCAGGGGGCGCGGCTCCTTAACGCTGAGTGGGACAACGAACATCCGCCGCTGCGCCGCGTGACCATGCGCGTGGAATGTCAGGATCGGCGCGGGCTGCTGGCCGACATCAGCAGCGTTCTTACGAGCAATAACATTTTCATTCACGAGAGCAAAACGAAGAGCAAGGCCGACACGGCCGTGCTGAAGTTTGTCATCGAAGTAAGAAATGTGCATCAGTTGAACAATATTTTCACTCAGTTGCGCCAGGTCAAAGGGGTAACCAGCATCGGGCGCGATATGCGCTCTTCGCAGGCTTAACAGGATTGATCATAGTTAAGTAACAATTTACAGCAAAACGATTGACGTCGTTGAATCCCATTGCTGAATCTTTGTGGGGTGGAGTACACACTCCAGGAAATTAGGAAGAAGGGTAACCAGCGGTCGCTATGTCGCATGATTCTCAGCTCATTCAGGCTCTGAAAGCCAAAGCCAACATGCTCCGGATTCACTCCATCCGGAGTACAACGGAGGCAGGGTCTGGCCATCCCACCACGTGTATGTCAGCAGCGGAAATTATGTCCGTGCTGTTTTTTCATGAAATGCGGTGGGATCCACAGAATCCCAAGCATGTGGCCAACGACCACTTTGTTTTATCGAAAGGCCATGCCGCGCCTGTTCTTTACGCTGCGTGGGCCGAAGCCGGGGTATTTCCAGCAGAACGCCTTATGACTCTGCGCAAGATTGATAGCGAACTGGAAGGTCACCCGACGCCGCTCCTGCCGTTTGTTGATATTGCTACCGGCTCGCTGGGTCAAGGTCTGGGTGCTGGCGTAGGCCTGGCACTGAATTCCCGCGATTTGGACAAGACTAATTATCGCACCTATGTGCTTCTGGGTGACGGGGAAAGCGCCGAAGGCAGCGTGTGGGAAGCAGCCCAAATGGCCAGCTTCTATAAACTCGACAATCTCGTCGCCATCATCGACGTTAACCGCCTTGGGCAGAGCGACCCGACAGCGCTGGAACACGACACAGAAACCTACCGCGCGCGTTTTGAAGCTTTTGGCTGGGAAGCCGTCACCGTTGACGGCCATGATGTGGAAGCTCTGCTGGATGCGTTGAGCAAAGCCCGCAATTCCAAAGAAAAGCCCTTCTGCATCGTCGCACGCACTTTCAAAGGTCAGGGTGCATCCTTCCTGGCGGATCAGTCAAACTGGCACGGCAAGCCGTTGGATAAAGAGCACGCCGAAAAAGCCATCGCTGAGATCGAGCAGGCTGGCGTGACCTCTGATTTTAAACTGGAAATCAAAAAGCCTGAGAACGTTTCCGCGCCAGCGAAAGAAGTGAAAACTCCGGAAGCTCCTCCTTATAAACTGGGCGATTCCGTGGCTACCCGCGAAGCCTATGGTGAAGCCCTTGCCCGTTTGGGGTCCACACGAAACGATGTCGTGGCGCTCGATGCTGATACCAAAAACTCAACTTTTGCGGATAAGTTTGCCAAGGCCCATAGTGATCGCTTTGTGGAGTGTTTCATTGCGGAACAGAACATGATCAGCGTCGCCGCCGGTATGGCCGCCATGGATAAGATTCCCTTCGCATCAACCTTTGCCGTGTTCCTTTCGCGCGGGTTTGACCAGGTGCGTATGGCTGGCGTAAGCCGTTCCAACATTAAGCTCTGCGGCAGCCATGTAGGCATTTCCATTGGCGAAGACGGTCCGTCCCAGATGGGCCTGGAAGATATCGCCCTGTTTCGGACAATCCCCGGTGGTGTGGTTTTTTATCCCAGCGATGCCGTTTCCGCAGACGCTGCGGTGCGCCTGGCGGCCGACCATAAAGGCTTTGCCTATATCCGCACCTCGCGCCCGAAGACGAAAGTCATCTACGACCACAATACGAAATTTGAAGTCGGCAAATCACATGTGGTGCGCAGCAGTGATAATGATGTCCTGACCATCGCAACCGGCGGGGTAACGCTGTACGAAGCCCTTAAAGCCGCAGATGCCCTGCAGTCTGAAGGGATTTCGGTTCGTGTTGTTGACCTGTTCACCATCAAACCTCTGGATGCAGAGGGACTGATAAAGAATGGTTCAGAAACAGGAAAGCTGATTCTGACAGTGGAAGATCACTACCTCGAAGGTGGAATCGGCGATGCTGTGGCTTCGGCAGTGGCAGAAACAAATATACGTGTCTTCCGAATGGGCGTGGTTGGCGTGCCTCACTCCGGACCACCTGACGCACTGCTCGCCAAATTCGGGATTGATGCAGATGCTATTGCCAGCCGCATTCGGGAAATTGCCGGGAAAGCTTGACATCTGGACTGCAAGGCTCTCGGCTAAAGATTGAATTGTGGTAAGTCAAAGCCCGCAAGATCTCAACTGTAAACAGGCAGGATTATGAGGTCACGTCCACGCAGACCAGGCCAACGGTAACCAATGGCTCGGCGCGGTAACATACTTGTAATTGATGATAGTTCGCGTCCGTTCTCAGCAGCGGACGGACGCGAACATCTTGATTATGATTTCGCGTGGGCTTCCGCAGATGCCTTTTCTTTGGACGAGGCGCTGACCGCGTATCATCCAGACGCTATTATCATATCACCTGATGCTCTGCATAGAGACAACGTAAACCTTGCCGCCATTGCCGGGTGTGGAATTCCCCTGTTAGTTGACGAATTTCCCTTTAGCGATCAGACGTTAACATCTTTGAAACTGCTGACCAATCGATCAACGCAGCACAAGCCTGCAGGTAATATTACGCAAGATTCCAACGCTCTGGAAGTCAGTTCCTCACCGGGGAGCGGGGAACCAGCTCAATCCTTCGAAGATTTACTGGCGTTGTATGAGCATCAATCGCGAGTCTTTGATTACATTGCTTCAACCACGCCAGACTTCATATATGTCTTTAACCTGCAAGGGCAGTTCATCTATGTCAATCAGCGGCTTTTAACGGTCTGGGGTCGCTCTCTCGACGAAGCTGTAGGAAAAACCTGTTTGGAACTGGGGTATGAGCAATGGCATCATGACATGCACATGCGGGAGATCGCCCAGATTATCGAAACGAAGCGCCCCATCCGCGGCGAAGTGCCTTTTCACTCAGCCCGCACCGGTATTTATGGTGTTTATGAGTACATCTTTACGCCGGTAATTTCTCCAACTGGCGAGGTGGAAGCCATCGCTGGTACCACTCGAGACGTTACCGAGCGCAAAGAAATCGAAGAAAACCTGCGCACGGGGAAGCAGTTGCTCGAAAACGCCCTGACCGCATCCGGCACTGGCACATTTCGATGGGATCCTATCTCCGGCGATTTCCTGGCGATGGATAGCAGCTTTCGAAAAATCTTCGGCTTCGAAGCTGGTGAGGACGTTAAAACATCCTGGGATGTTTTTGGCCGAGTTCATCCAGATGATATCGACGGCTTGCTGGTCGCCGTCGAAAAAGTTAAGCAGGGAGAAGTTTTAGAAACAGAGTTCAGAGTGCTAATGCCAGACGGCTCAATCGTATGGGTGTTTGACCGGGCAGAAGCCGTTTATGACAGCTCCGGAGCACTTTTGCAGGTAATCGGAGCGTGTACCGACATCACGAAGTTGAAAGAGACCGAACAGGAGCTGCGGGCCGCCGAACAACATCGCAAATTTATTATCGAATCAATGCCTCAAAAAATCTTCCTCGCTGATCAGAACGGTGATGTGATTTACTTTAACCGCCAGTGGCTGGAGTTCACGGGAATGGATCTCGGGGAGTATCAGAACTGGCCTGCTGTCATTCACCCACAGCACTTACAGGACACCCTTCGTGCATGGGAGAAGTCAATCCAGACTGGTGAACCATACAACCTGGAGTATCGACTAAAAGCCGCCGATGGTTCTTACCGCTGGCATGTTGCGCGCGCAATGCCCCTGAGAGATGAAAACAAACAGGTTCAGCTTTGGATCGGATCCTGCACCGATGTGGATGAGCTAAAGGCGGTTCAGCAGGCTCTGGAAGAGCGAGAAGACAGGCTCGCCACGTTGAACCTTGAACTTCAGAAAGCTCGCGACGAAGCCCTGGCCGCCAGCGCTGCCAAGAGCATGTTCCTCGCCAGCATGAGCCACGAACTACGCACCCCGCTAAACGCAATCATTGGATACAGTGAGATGTTGAGCGAGGAGCTGACTTCCTCCGGGCAGGACCAGATGGCTGGGGATGTTAACAAAATTCTGCTTTCCGGAAAGCACCTGCTGGCAGTGATCAGTGATATCCTGGACATTTCTAAAATCGAAGCCGGGAAAATGGAATTTGAGCTGGAAGCCTTCGATGTTTATGAAGTTGTGCAGGAAGCGATAATGCTCGTGGCACCGCTTGTCGAAAAGAACGGGAATGAGCTGGAAGTTGTTCGAGGTACAATCGGCCCATTGATGGTCACCTCAGACCGCGTTCGAATTCGCCAGATTCTTTTCAACCTGCTTTCCAATGCCGCAAAGTTTACCGAAGACGGCGTGATCCGGGTCACCTGTACCAGCGGCCTGGCGGCGCAGGGAATCTATTATGCAGAATTGTCCGTGGCAGACTCCGGCATAGGAATTCCCAATGATATGATCGGCCGAATTTTTCAGGACTTTTCACAGCTTAAAGGGGACAAGAACCGAATGCACGGGGGCACGGGGCTTGGCCTCGCTATCAGTCGACGACTATGTCAGCTCCTTGGGGGGGAAATTCAGGTTCAAAGCGAAGAGGGAAAAGGGTCAGTGTTTTCCGTTCGCCTTCCCACAATAAACGATTTTACCCAGTGCGTAGTCGATCCCATCCACTATGAAGACCAGGCGATGCCTGGCTGAGCCGGTCAATTGCTGCCCGTTAATACTCCGGCACTTTCGGAGGATCAGGCAGAGCTTCTTCCGGCGGATTATTACAACGTCCATAGGTCAGCGTTAATTCCCGCATCCGGTTCGCCAGCTTCTGGTTAAGCTCGCCCTCACTCAGCCGCCAGGTCCAGTTACCCTCCGGCCGGCCCGGCAAATTCATACGACACTCAGAATCCATATCAAGCAGATCCTGCGCAGGAACGACGAAAGTGTTTGCCACAGACATCATGCCGCAGCGGATCAAGTCCCAGTTGGCCACATTGCCATCAACCGACAGATAAATCTGCATGGCCGATCGCTCCTCCGGTGTGGAAGAGTTTCGCCACCAGCCCAGCGTTGTGTCGTTGTCATGGGTGCCCGTGTAAACCACTGATTCCTTCTCATGCAGATGAGGCAGAAAGTGGTTGTTTGGTTCGGTGATTAACGGGTTCAGAGACTTCGGCGGCCACGCAAACTGCAAAATGACCATGCCGGGCAGATCAAACTCTTTTCGAACCTGAGTCACGTCCACGGTGATTTCGCCAAGATCTTCCGCAATGATCGGCAGCTCACCAACCTGCTTTTTCATAGCAGAGAAAAACTTTGATCCCGGCCCTTTCACCCACTCCCCATTCTCCGCCGTCTTATGACCAAATGGAACCGCATAATAACCCATAAAACCCCGGAAGTGATCGAGGCGGACGATATCAACTGTTTCGAAAATCGCCCGCAGACGATCAGCCCACCACTGATACCCGGTTTTTTCCATGGCTTCCCAGTCATAAAGAGGATTGCCCCATAGCTGGCCGGTTTTGCTGAAGTAATCCGGAGGCACGCCTGCCACACATAAGGGGTTACCATCTTCATCAAGCTGAAACTGATCCTGATGAGCCCAGGTATCAGCGCTGTCGTAACTAACATAGATCGGTGCGTCGCCAATTATCTCAATGCTTCGCGCGGCAGCTTCATGTCGAATATGCGCCCACTGATGAAAAAAGAGAAACTGGCTGAACTTGTGAAAATCAATATCATCCGCCAGCTCAGTCCGTGCCTTCTTCAGTGCCTCCGGGTCACGTAGCTTAATCTCGCTGGGCCACTGTCCCCAACTGTTATCATTGTGGCGCTTTTTCAGAGCCTTAAACAGGACATAGTCCTCCAGCCACATCTGAACAGCCTCTGATTTTGACCACGCCTTATAAGCGTCCTGCAGGTGTCCCCCCCGGCCATCAACGAAGTTCCTGTGCGCCTCATGCAGCATTTCTTGCTTCAGATTAAACGTTGCGCCATAGTCCACCCACCCGTGGTGGTCAGGCCAACCCTGAAGGCGACTTTCGTCAAACAAGCCATCTTGAAGCAATAACTCAGGCGATACCAGCAACGGGTTTCCTGCAAAAGCGGAAAATGCCTGATAGGGTGAATCACCAAATCCAGTCGGACCCAGCGGCAAAATTTGCCAATAGCCTAACCCGGCATCGCGCATCCAATCAAGAAATTGAATGCAGGTCGGACCAAGATCCCCGATTCCAAATCGACCTGGTAGTGAAGTAGGGTGTAACAGAATACCGGCACGGCGTTGATCAAGTGGCATAAGGTGGTGAAACTTTCTTCTGGATTCATTACCAAAATTTGCACAAGCATGGATGCAAGATGTTTGCCAAATTATTACGATTCCAGTTGAAAGATAACCGACGGCTATCTTTGCTCATTGCCAAATGGTTGTAGTCTGTCCAAAATGTGATGTCGCGCTGATCCTGCTGGAATTTGCAGGTGTTGAGGTGGACTACTGTCCGCGGTGCGAAGGCCTGTGGCTGGATAGTGGTGAGATTGAGCACCTCCTGCAAGAGACCACCGGGGCCGCGCACGATCTGATCCAGGACTTCGTGGAGCAAAAAGGATCCTCCGAGAGCGGAGACCGGGCCTATCTCTGTCCGCGTTGCGACAGACCAATGAATGAAATCTCCCGGCCAGACGCTAATGGAGAAGAGCTCCTCATTGAACGGTGCTACCGCGGGGATGGACTGTGGTTTGATAAAGGTGAATTGCACCGCCTGTTAAACAGCGCACCCCCGGAGGTTTCTGTCGATGGGGCCATAAAGGTTTTGCAGGACGTGTTGGGTTGCTATTTTAATGATTCGTCAAAAGGAGAGGTACAGCAATGAAGTTTACCCTGGTGCTGGTGGTCATTCTGATCGCGTTAATCGTATGGGTTGTGGGAATCTACAACAGCCTGGTACGTTTTCGCAATGAAATTGATAACTCATGGGCACAGATTGATGTTCAACTGAAGCGTCGCTCAGACCTGATCCCCAATCTTGTAGAAACCGTTAAAGGGTATGCCACCCATGAGCGCGAAACCCTGGAGCGCGTCATCCAAGCTCGTAATATGGCCGTCAGCGCAAAAGATATTAACGAGCGCGTCGAAAGTGAAAACATACTGACCGGCGCCCTCAAAAGCCTGTTTGCCGTGGCCGAGCAGTATCCTGACCTGAAAGCTAACCAGAACTTCATGGCTCTGCAGGAAGAGCTGACAAGCACTGAAAACAAAGTCGCTTTTGCCCGTCAGTTCTACAATGATCGTGTGCTGACCTACAACAACAAGCGAGAGACCTTCCCATCCAACGTCGTTGCCGGAATGTTTAATTTTGAACCGCGGACGTACTTTGATGACGTGACCCCGGATGAGCGACAGGCACCTCAGGTGTCCTTCTAAGTGCGGCGGTGTTAGCAACTAAATGTGGGAACAAATAAGAGCTAACAAACGCAAGGCAGTCTGGCTGATCATTCTCATGGGAAGCATTCTGCTGCTCATGGGCTATGCCATTATGGAAGCGGTTGTCCCTGGCGCAGGACCCATGGGCGCATTAATCGCCGCAGTGATCTTCGTGGTGCAAATGCTGGTTTATTCCCTGGCTGGAGAATCCATTCTCATGGCCGGTCTGGGGGCGCGCCCCCTGCCCCGTGAAGAAAGCCCGCGACTGTATAACCTTGTGGAAGAGATGCAACTGGCCTCCGGCCTCGGCTATATGCCGCAGATTTACCTGATGGATACAGACGTACCCAATGCCTTCGCCGTAGGACGCAAGCCAGAAACCAGCATTGTTGCCGTTACCCGCGGCCTGATGTACCGATTAAACCGCGACGAACTGCAAGGGGTCGTCGCCCACGAAGTCGCTCATCTGAAAAACCTCGACACCCGATTCATGACTCTTGCCGGGGTAATGCTCGGCTCCATTATCATCATGTCAGATATGGGCATGAGGATGTTTTTTTATGGAAACCGAGGCCGCAGCCGATCAAGCAGTAGAGGCCGCAATGATGTTGGCGGACACCCGGCATTCCTGCTGATAGCCCTCTTGCTGGTTATCCTGGGACCGATAGTTGCCCAGTTGCTTTACTTTGCTCTATCCCGCACCCGCGAGTACCTGGCAGATGCGTCTGCCGCCGTTTATACGCGCTACCCTGAAGGTCTTGCCTCGGCCCTGCATAAAATCGCCGGAGCTTCCGGACCTGCTTCCCACTCAGGTTTTGGCGAAGTGAACCGGGCCGTGGCCCCCATGTTTATCATTAATCCTCTGCAAAAAAATGCGCTGGCTGCCAGCGATTCCATGTTCTCAACACACCCCCCGGTAATCGAGCGCATTCGCGTTTTGCGGTCGATGGGCGGCGCATCGTTCGCAGATTACGATCAGGCGTTCCGAAGCGTACGAAACACGCGAAAGCCAGTCATCGGCGAAAGAACTCTGGCAGCCGGGAGCGCTGCGGTGCCCGTTCGCGCACCTTCCGGCGAGGGATCTATCATGCAGCCCATCCAAACACGGGACGAAACCAAAGCTATCGTTCATGCCATGTATGGTTACGCGGATCTGCCATGTTCTTGCGGTGCTCGGTTAAAGGTACCCTCCACTTACAGGGAGCCTACCTTGCGCTGTATTCGCTGCGGGCAAGTTCACGAAACTCCTGCTCTCACTGTCCATGAAGACACGATGACGCCCGCTGAAAAGCGCCGGAAAGCAAAGCAGGAAGCTCGCAATAAACGACCTGCCGTGCTGGAATACACCCGGAAATCACCCGGTGCATGGGAAGGCTTCCCCTGCGAATGCGGAAAAAACGTGCAGCTTAGTCCGATCTTCTCTGCCGATCATGTGGAATGCAGGGCATGCGGCCAGATCTACCGGGTGAACCAACCGACGACCGTCTGAAAAGCCTGAATACTCCGGATCCCGGCGGTTGAAACTTAATGAAGACTTATGAGCTCAAAGCTATCAACTTTTCTTGAAGCAGTCTATGACCGCTACCACCGGCCGGACTATCTGGGAAGCGATCCTCTCGTGATGGTTCGAGCGTTTTCCGATCCCGCCGACCGGGAAATTGCTGCGCTGTTTGCAGCTTTGCTCGCCTATGGAAATGTAAAGCAGATCAATGTTAGCCTGGGGCGATTATTTGACGGTATGGGGACAACCCCACGCCAATATATCGAGGCGTTTGATATGACCCAAGCGCGTCGATCTTTGGGTCACTTCAAACACCGCTTTGCCGATGCGGACGACATTTTATGTCTATCCTGGCTGCTTCATCAGGCCGTGAAGTCACAACCGCTGGAAGAAGGGTTCCGCGCCGGCATTCACAAGGGGGAAACAGATCTGGCCGCGGCAGGGGGCCGCTTTGTTGACTATCTGCAATCTTTCGATTTCGCTCCTTATTTTAATAAAGAAACCATGCTCGCGAAATCGTCGTTTAAACACCTGCTTCCTAGAGCCGATCGAGGCAGCGCCTGCAAGCGGATACATCTTTTCCTGAGATGGATGGTTCGCAATGACGACGGCATTGATCTCGGCCTTTGGCCCGGTGTTTCACCATCCCTCCTTTTGGTGCCCATCGATACGCACGTGATGCGCCTCAGTCGCAACCTTGGCTTTACCGCCCGCCAGTCAGCGTCCCTGGCATTCTCCCGCGACGTCACAGCGCGGCTCCGTAAAATCGATAAAAACGATCCCGTCCGATTTGATTTTTCCCTCTGCCGTCTCGGAATTCTTAAGGCATGCCCCACCCGATCAGACATTAATGCTTGCCGTTCCTGCGAACTTCATGGCGTGTGTGATCATCGCCGGACCCTCGAAGCGGCACTTTAAATTAAAACGGAGTTCCTGTTGGCCACCAAGCAAAAAGTTCAGTTTATGTGTACCGAATGCGGAGATGTTTTTCCCCGCTGGGAAGGGAAATGCGGATCCTGTGGCCAGTGGAACACTCTCGTAGAGGAAAAGTTTTCCAGCGAAAAGAAGGGGACTGGCGGCACCGCCAAGAAGGCCCTGTTTCGCGGCGGGGGAGTGGGGCTTCAGGCTGCAAAGCCAATTCCCATTAACCAGGTCAATATGTTGGCCGAGACCCGTCACCATACAGGCATAGGCGAGTTTGACCGGATCGTAGGCGGCGGCATCGTCAGCGGTTCCGTCTCTCTAATTGGCGGCGAGCCGGGTATTGGTAAAAGCACGCTGCTGCTTCAGGTGGCCCTGGCGATGGCATCGCCGGAAAAGCCGTCTCTATACGTCACCGGCGAAGAAAGCCTTGAGCAAATGCGTTTGCGAGCAGGGCGCATGGGTGCTGTTTCTGAACATTTGCTCTGCCTTAGCGAGACCCAGGTTGAAGCCGTTGGCAGCCAGATTGAAGCTATTAAACCGTCATGCGTTATTATGGACTCCATTCAGACGGCCTGGACTGAAGATTCCGCCAGCGCCCCGGGAACTGTATCCCAGGTGCGCGATTCTGCCGCCTATCTTATAACCCTGTGCAAACATCTTCATGTGCCCCTTTTCCTCGTTGGCCACGTGACCAAAAGCGGCGAAGTGGCCGGTCCACGAGTGCTGGAACACATGGTTGATACCGTCCTTTATTTTGAAGGAGATCGCCACCATAATTTCCGAATTCTGCGCGCGGTGAAAAACCGCTTCGGCTCCACCAATGAAATCGGAATTTTCGAAATGGGTCGCGAAGGCCTGATCGAAGTAGAAAATCCAAGCGAGCTTTTCCTCCAGGAGCGCCCAGAAGGAGCCAGCGGCAGCGTTGTCGTCCCTACCATGGAAGGAACTAGACCGTTGATGGTGGAAATTCAGGCACTCACCGCCCCCAACGGCGGTTTCGGCGCCGCCCGGCGAAGCGCTAACGGCATGGACCCCCGCCGCCTGGCACTGCTCATCGCCGTGCTTGAAAAACGCATCGGCCTGCGCCTGTTCGATCAAGATGTCTATATTAATATTGCCGGCGGCGTCCGTGTGGAAGAGCCCGCTGCCGACCTCGCGGCTCTATGTGCCATAGTCAGCAGTTTTAAATCTGCTGCCATTGACCCGCAAACTGTTGTCCTCGGCGAAGTCGGCCTGGCCGGAGAAATTCGAAGTTTGAGCCACCTTGAAAAAAGACTGTTGGAAGCCAGACGACTCGGCTTTACCCGCGCGGTAACGGCACCATTGCAGAAATTTCGCGCGCCGGCCGGGATGAAAGTTTTTGGTGTCAGAAACGTCGGCGAAGCGCTAAAGGCATTGGAAATTTATTAACAAGCTGGAAGCCTCGTTTACGTAGTATTGGTTCTGGGATTGACACGCAGCCTTGGTTCTTTTGTGGATTTGTTATCTTACACAAAATTGAAATGAGCATAGCAGATGTCTTTTCGCGAACTATTAGATGCTGATCTCCCCTCGATCACCCGCATCGCACAACGGGGGTGGGAGTTTGATTGGGTAGACGAAGCTCTATTACGCGAAAAAACCACAGCCGCAAAAGACAATGATTCCCAACTGGGGCTCGTGTGGGAAGAAGACGGGAAAGTCGTTGCGTTTGTGCAGGGAGCCATGGCTGGCCAGTTGGAAGGTCGGACCAAAGGCGCTGTCCGGGTTTTCGGCGTCGACCGCGCTTACCGCCGACGCGGCATTGCCTCTGCTCTTTTTGATGAAATTGAAAACCGTCTGAGATCCAGTGGTGCCCAGGTCATCACTATGATGGACATTCCCGCCAACTACCTCACCCCCGGCATCGATTTCCGCTATACCGAAGCCTACTGTTTCCTGCTGAAGCGCGGCTATACAGTTTTCCGCGAAAACCATAACCTCCGTTGCCGTTTAAACATCAGCGACTGGCCCGAATTGGATAATGATGTAGCGCATCTAAACAATGACGGTCTTGAGATCCGTCGTGCAACACCATCAGATCGCGAAGCAATCATCGCCCTGCTCGAACAGGAATGGAAAGGCTGGATACCTGAAGTAACCAGCGCTCTCGAAAACGATCCGGCTGGAATTTATATCTGTTTGCAAAACGGAGAGGTTTTGGCTTTTTCCGGATTTCAGGGTAACAATAAGTCATTGCCGTTTTTTGGTCCCATGGGCACCTCACCCCGTCTGCGTGGGCGCGGTGTGGGAGGCATTCTGTTAAGACTCTGCCTCAGAGACCTCGCCCGCCAGGGTTGGGATTATGCTATTATTCCATGGGTGGGCCCGGTGTCGTTTTACAGCCGATACTGCGGAGCATGGCTGGATCGCTGTTTTTGGGCATACCGAAAAGACATCTAAGGCCGTTAGCTTTCCACGAGTAAGAGGAAGTATTATAATCAGGTGGTAATTTATGGATGAGAAGTCGCAGGATTCACTAAACCGGATCCTCAAAAAGCTGGAAGAAATGGACCAGCAAATCAAAACCGTAGGCGATCGAGTCGCTCGCCTGGAAGCGGAGCAGCCGGAGGAAACAGTCAAACCAACGGCGAGCTTGAGTCCACCTTCGGAAACTCAATTGCCTCCCCAGCCATCGACATCTCAGCCGCGAGCGGAAGCTGCTCCGCCAGCGGTTGAGGTGGCGAAGGCATCTGAGACCGGCACAACACCGCCCATAACTGAGCCCCAAAGTTCCAAAGCGACGACCTCCAGAGAAACCGCGCCGCTAAGCTCACCCTCCCCGGCCGCGGCAAGCATACCTCCGCCCCTGCCAACTCCGCCCCCAATTCAGCAGAAGCCGCCAGCGTCACCGGGCGCAAATTACGGCAACCGGGCGCCTGTGTATCCATCGCGGGCACCGGGAGCCGTACCGCGTCCTGCCTCAAAATCAAAACCTCCCGGCGGCGAATCCCTCGAAATGGCTATCGCCGGCACATGGCTTCCCCGCATTGGCGTCGTGGTACTGGCGCTGGTTCTCATCCTGTTCGCGCGGGAACACGTGCAAGGGCCTCTGGGAAAAATCATAGGCATTTATCTGCTTTCCCTGGGAATGATCGTCTTTGGTTTGCTGTTTACCAAAAAATATCCCCGCTGGGCTTCGCCTGTTTTGGCCGGAGGCCTAGCATTTTCTTATTTCGCCACCTACTCCATGGGTTTTGTCGAACCCATGCGTTTGCTGGATAGCCTGGGCGTAAAGCTTGCCTTGTTGGCCGTAAATCTTGCGGTCATTTTCGGATTCGCTCAATGGCGAAAGTCAGAAGTCATGGCCGGAACAGCCTTGGTTTTGGGCTACATGACCACCGGAGTCGTAGGTCAGGATATGGCAGCGCTAACCTCCTGCGTAGCGCTTTCGATAATTGCCGTATTGTTTTTATGGATAAACCGTTGGATTGTCTCAACAGCCGTAGCGGCGGCATTCAGCTACTTAACCTGGGTTTACGTACACGCCGCCGTGCCCGGCCTCGAACGGTCTGCTGGCGAAAGTTTCTGGTTTCACTTTACCTTCCTCAGTCTCCTGTTTGTTGTGTTCACCGCCGCATCCAAGGTCGGAGCAGGTGTTGTATTAAGCGCAAAAAGCGGCAATGGTTCAGACAGCCCAACGCCTGCACCTCAACAATCCAACCGCATGGAGCGCATACTCATTGCCATGTCCCAGACCAATGTCGCGGCCTACATCGGCGCGGTGATCTGGTTGCTCTACGCCACAGAAATCTATTGGGACAGGGCGTGGCTGTTTTTCCTTCCCATGACAGCCGTTCTTGCTGCGCTGGCCTTCACCTTCCGCACCATCAGAGCACTGGCCGGTGTCTATGTTGGCGCGAGCGCGGTCTGTCTGGCATTCGGTATAATGTCAGCCGCCTCACCTCAATGGATGCCAATCTTTCTCACTCTCCAGGGTCTCGTAATGCTTCTGGCAGCCCGGGGGAAACCCCTCGCAACCGTCTGGTCTGCCCTGAGCGCAGTTCTCATTCTCTATGCGGGAAGCTATATACTCACCAGCGGCGGAACCCGAGTTTTTAATTACGGACAAACTGAGTTAGTCAGGTTCCCCGGATGGACCCACATGATCGTCGCCGGAATGACGCTGGCATACACCATCCTTTGGAAACAGATGGTGGCCGATGCAACCCTGCGATTCAGTTTGTCGCGATTCCTAACCTATACCATTTCTCTTATGGCAGGGATTATCTGGGCTTGGGGCGAAGGCGCTTTCCTCGAAGAATGGAAGCCCGTTTATATCGGCCTGGCTGTACCTTTATGTGCCGCTGCAGCAGCCTGGATGCGATCGTCAGCCCCCCTCGCCGCACTGCTGGCCGTAGCAATCTTGAGCATCATTTCTCTAATGGATAATAATATGATAGTCGGCGGAGCTTTGTTTGCAGGGGCAAACTGGCTTCTGCTCGGCTCAGCCGTAGCCGGCGGACTTTGGCTGGAACGAACCGGTCAATTTTCTACCAGCCCTCGCACCCGTCTGATGTGGCAAACCGTATACGTCTGGACCCAGATTTTCGCCATCAACGTAATTGAGCAGCAAGGCCACCCTTCCTACGCGCTACTTAGCGTCTCCATCCTGATTGCGGCAACCGTGGCCGGCGGGTGGGCAGTTCGCAGCGCCGCCATAGCAAAATCAGTCGTATTTCCTCTGTTCATACTGTTCGCATTTTTCGGCGAAACCATGACAGAACAGGCCCCCTGGACAATCGTCGCTTCGCTCTTGCTTTTGGTTGCGGCCGCAGTTCCACAAGGCCTGCCCCAATGGCGCGCCCGAACCGGTGACCGGGCTCCCGCTTATGCTGGATGGTATCAAGGGCTCATCTTGGTTCAGGCAGGCTTCGTCTGTCTTTACGGCTTCACCGTAAACCCATTCCACTTTGATCCAATCCTGACCGCCAGCGTCTGGGCACTTGTCACCGCAGGATTCGCTGTGGCGGGTGCATTTTCTGCAGGCATTTACGTCACCGTCTGGTATGCGCTGGTAGCCGCCTTGTTTCTGTGGGCAGGATTCCTAAGTGAGTTCGCGCCGACCACGGTTAATAGATCTGGCCAGGTGCAATCCGTGCAGCCAATCTGGTCCCTTGCAGGCATCGCCTTATTGGTGGCTTCCGAAAGATTGATCAGGCTCGGGAAACAGTTTGTGGATGAACGGCCTCCCCACCCCTACATAAAATGGCCCAGGGAACAATCCCTCCACTGGGTCACCGTTTGGATGGCAGTTGGTACGCTTGTCATGACCATCATCGCATTGCGGATGATTCCCGAGCTGCGCCTGTTTTACTTTACCGGAGCCATGGTGGCCGCAGCCTTTATCTGGATCGTGCTTGGTTTCTGGTTCAGCGAATCTATTTACCGCCGTAGCGGGCTGTTCCTGCTCTGCTTCGGTCTACTGAAAGGCCTCGTCTGGGACGTCCTCAGCCTGAAAAACACGGTCTATCGCCAGATATCCTGGACAATTCTAGGTGTACTCGCCATCGGAGCCTCGTTCCTGTATAACCGGTTCCGCAGCAAAGTCGACAACGGGGGAGAGGTCGGGACCCGCAAGGGAAACACCAATCCTCCATCTCCACCTCCACAATAATCCGACGAAGAACAGGAGTACGGCGTTCGTGCCGTACTCCATTTTATTATCTGGAGCATCCACGATCAGGGAACACCAAGACAAAAAAAAGCCAGCGGAATTAATCCCGCGGGCTTTATCAGTTAAACTTTAAGGTTCGATTACTTAGGCCGCTTGGTGCCATACTTGGAACGACTCTGCTTACGGTTGTTTACACCCTGGGTGTCAAGGATTCCGCGAACGATGTGATAGCGAATACCTGGAAGGTCTTTTACACGACCGCCGCGGATCAGCACAATGGAGTGCTCCTGCAGGTTGTGG
>CAYUGQ010000025.1:12764-25165 GCA_964444305.1 uncultured Candidatus Sumerlaeota bacterium | reverse complement strand
GATAAACCCCATGGGCAAGGCGACCGGTTTTCTTGAAATCCCGCGCGAGGTTTCCGCACGGCGCGATACAGCAGAGCGAATCAGCGATTACCGCCAGGTATATCATGACCCTTCGACAGATTTGGTTCGCAAACAGGGCGCGCGCTGTATGGATTGCGGCATTCCTTTCTGCCATACCGGCTGCCCTGTGGGAAACGTCATCCCGGACTGGAATGATCTCGTTTATCGTGATCGCTGGCGCGAAGCCATCGATGCCCTCCACGCCACCAACAACTTTCCCGAATTTACTGGCTGGGTATGCCCCGCCCCATGCGAAACAAGCTGCGTCCTCGGAATTAACGATGATCCGGTCACCATCAAACAAATCGAACTAGCTATCGTCGAGCACGCCTGGGAAGCCGGATGGATCCAGCCAATGCCACCCAAAATTCGCACAGGCAAACGAGTCGCCGTAATCGGCAGTGGTCCCGCCGGTCTCGCCGCCGCTCAACAGCTCAACCGCGCCGGCCATCTCGTCACCGTATTCGAGCGCGCTGTACGCATCGGCGGCCTGCTTCGCTATGGCATCCCGGATTTTAAACTCGAAAAGTCCCTCATTGATCGTCGGCTGAGTCAGATGCAGGCCGAAGGTATCGAATTCAAAGCCGGCGTAAACGTCGGAACCGACATCTCCGCCGAAGATCTCTACTCAGACTTCGACGCCGTCGTCCTTTGCGGCGGCAGCACCAAACCACGCGATCTATCGGTCCCCGGCCGCGAACTCGCCGGTGTACACTTCGCCATGGACTACCTGCCCCAGCAAAACCAGCGCGTATCAGGCGATCGCACCGAACTATCAATTTCCGCCGAAGGAAAACACGTTATCGTAATCGGCGGCGGCGACACCGGCAGCGACTGCGTCGGCACAGCCCTGCGACAAGGCGCCAAATCAATCCATCAGTTTGAATTACTTGCCCAGCCGCCCGTCACCCGAAATGAATCCATGCCCTGGCCCCTCTGGCCCATGATACTCCGTACATCCACTTCCCACGAAGAAGGCCATTCCGCCGGAAAATTAAACCGCGAATGGAGCGTAAACACCCGCGCATTCGAAGGCAGCAACGGCCGTATCCAGCGCCTTCAAGGCATTCGCCTTCAATGGGACACCCAGTCGCCCGGCCGCCCGGCAATGACCGAAATCCCCGGAAGTGAGTTTACCCTCCCTGCCGACCTCGTTCTCCTGGCCATGGGTTTTGTCGGCCCCGAGCCGGACGGAATCATCGGGAAGCTCGGACTGGAACTCGACCCACGCGGCAATGTCCACTGCGGTACCAACTACATGTCCAGCCGCGAAGGAGTATTCGCGGCAGGGGATATGCGCCGCGGCCAGAGCCTTGTCGTATGGGCCATCAACGAAGGGCGCCAGGCCGCCCGTGCCGTCGATCTCTGGCTCATGGGCACCACCGAGCTCCCGGCTTTACCAGACGGCAAGTAACCCTGCCCGCCCCCAAAAGTATTTCCTTAAATGGAATGACGAATTCCGAACCCCCGGTGTTTATCATCCCATGGTAATCAAAGACCCAAAAGGCCGTGGAGCACAGGCTAACACCGCCAATCGCTTCGAACGCCTCACTGTAGAACCATGGGACGATGACCTGCTTCCCGAAGACGTCACGAACCACGTGGAAACAGTCTATCTGGATGCGGCCAGCAAGACCATCCTGACCAAAAACGACAGCCCCGATGTCGGCTTTCGCTATAGCGTAAACCCCTATTACGGTTGTACCCACGGCTGCGCATACTGCTACGCCAGACCCTATCACGAATACTGGGGCATGTCCGCCGGACTGGATTTTGAATCCAAAATTCTCGTCAAAAAAAACGCCCCCCAACTCCTGCGGGAAGCCCTCGATAAAAAAACCTATCAACCCGATCTCATCGTCATGAGCGGCGTAACCGACTGCTATCAACCAGCGGAGCGCCAGTTCGAGCTAACCCGTCAATGCCTTCAAGTGCTGGCCGAGTATCGAAATCCCGTCGGCATAATCACAAAAAACCGCCTCGTTACCCGCGACATTGATATATTAAAAGAGATGTCCCAGTGGAACGGTGCCTGCGTCATCGTCTCCGTAACAACCCTAAACGCCGACCTTTGCGGCAAACTCGAACCCCGGGCCAGCCGCCCATCCGCACGCCTGCAGGCCATTACCGCCCTCGCACAAGCCGGCGTCCCCGTCGGAGTCAACGCTGCCCCCATGATCCCCGGCCTCACAGACAGCGAACTCCCCGCCATATTAAAAGCCACATCCGAAGCCGGAGCACAATTTGCCAGCTACATCGTAGTGCGCCTGCCCGGTTCCGTACAGGAAATCTTTGGCACATGGCTGGAAAAGCATTATCCCAATTCCCGCGACAAAGTGCTAAACCGGATCAAAGAAGTCCACGGAGGCCGCCTCGCCGACAGCCGGTTTGGCACCCGAATGAAGGGAGAAGGAGAATACGCATCTCAGGTTAACGCCCTCTTCAACGCTACAAAACGCAAACTGAAATTCGGCGATCAACCGGCTTTATCCACCGAAAATTTCCGCAGACCCGGAAAAGGCCAGCTCGACATCTTTCACGAAGGTTTTTAACCAGCAGGCAGGGGAGTAGACCCTCCGTTCATGAGTTCTGTCAGCTTTCAGCCAGCTCCCTCAGCCGCTCAAGCACCTTCTCAATATGGCCATCCACTCTCACCTTCGGCCACACCTCTGCTATCTTCCCCTCCGGATCAATCAGGAATGTCGTCCGGACAATACCCATATGCGTCTTGCCATACAGCTTCTTTTCCTGCCAGACGCCATAGTCCTCCGCAAGTCTCCGGTCAGGATCGCTTAAAAGATGAAACGGCAAACCATGTTTCTCCGCAAACTTGCTGTGCGAAGCAACACTATCGCCACTGCACCCCAAAATCACCGCACTCAGATCAGAGAAGTCGCCACTTGCATCCCGAAAAGCACACGCCTGCCTCGTACATCCCGGCGTGTTATCTCTCGGATAAAAATATAAGACAACCCACTTACCGCGAAACTGCTCCAGCGATACCTCTTCTCCCGACCCTGTCTCCGCGGTAAACGACGGCGCATTATCCCCCGGCTTAAGCATGATTATTCCTCTCTCCGCACCGGCGTCAAATTAGCAATGTAATTACTCAAAAGTACAAAGAACACCGCCAGCACACCCCCCGCTACACCAGCCGCCGCCGCCGCAAAAGTCCGTTTCGGCCAGATCCGCGCCTCCGGCGTCACTGGCATCGAAAGAGCACGAATGTCTCCACCAGTAGGCAGGCCGTTATCGTCACCATGACGCTGGACCGCCGCCGCCACACTCACCCGCGCCAGCGCCGAATTCAAATTAGTACGTAACTGCTCGAACATCAAAATTTCCCGCGACAGCCGATCATCCTCATTAATAGCCCGCGCATACTCCTGCTGAATCGCCGCAATGCTGGTCTCAGTATCATTAATACTCGCCTGCAAAGCAGCCACTGCCTGCGCCGCCGTCGTCGGGGCCTCCCCGGACCGAATCTGCAGCCGCAGCTCAGACAAACGCTCAAGCAACCCTGGCTTCATGCGCGCCGCCGGCATATAAACCTCAACACTCGCATTGTTAGATCCATCGTCACCCCGCGAATTTTCTCGCAATCGGGCAGATGACAAAAGCTCTAACTGCTCCGCATAAATTTTCCTGAGATACGGCAACTGCGTTTCAATAGCAACCCGCTGCCCTGTGAGCTCAGCCATCCTCGATTCAACCTGGCTGATCTCCTCAAGATAAGCATTCCGCTTCAGCGTCGCCTCTTGCACCACATAGTTGCCAAAATCAGAAACAAAGTGATGAGTCCAGCGCTCCATCGTAAACCGCGTTGCCTCCGGCCCCTTACCGTCCACCGTCAGCTCCAAAACAGGCGAAAGCTCCCGCCGAACCGTCGTATCTTGAAGAATCGTAGAATTAACCTTAAACGCCTTCCCAAAACGCTCAATAGGCGGCGGCTCAATCTCATACTTCTCCACCAGGTCATCCCGCACCTTCCCCAGCACGCTTTGGCTCATCATCATCGAAGCCACCGTATCAGGATTAGGTGTCTGCCCCTCAGGCACAGACGGCAACTGATTCACAAAAATCTCAGCATGAACCCGAAACGTAGACGAAACAAACAACAAAGCCACATAAGTAAGCACCGCCGTAAGAATCGCCACACCACCAATCAACCACTTCTTCTTCCACAGCAAAATCACATAAGGCGCAATCGGATCACGCGAATCATTACTTCTCACAAGCGGCATCAGTTCCCATCCCAACAGGTTAATCCCCGCGAACCTCCAATTCCAATGCCCCACGCGCAAGGATTCTTTTGCAAAATGCCACCGATAATAATCCCAAAGAATAGGACAGCCCACAATCCGGTAATAGCCCAATGCGCGCAACCCTAAGTCCGCACAGTGCCAACACTCGGGATCCCAAAATTCCCAGCCACATCATCAGCACTGACAGCCGCAGACAACCTTGCGCATCGTGGTGGGTATAGTTCAGTTGGTTAGAACGCCAGATTGTGGCTCTGGAGGTCGAGGGTTCGAATCCCTCTACTCACCCCATTTCCCTTCCCAGACTCCCACCTGCCCCATTTTCGCCTCCAAATACTCCGCCCCCTGTTTCTCCCCATAACCCGACCCTCATAATCCCCTGATTCCAAATGAAAAATAAAGCCCTACAACTCGTTCAAACAATAGGACCAGTCAAAAGCGCCAGCCACTGCCACGACATCACCACTCCCGGTCATCGCGTATACATGGTCACCAACGGCCCCCACATCTTCCAACTCGGAAAAGGCTCCGCAAAACGCATGAAACTAATCATGCGCGGCTCCTTAGCAGGAAAACACAACAAAGCATTCATCTGCGCCATCGCCGAAACAGTCTTTCAAACTCCCAACGAATACCATTACGTTACAGTAGACGACAAGATCGCAACCACAGCAACAGAAGAAAAACTCCACACCGCCTTAGGAGTTCAAACCAACAAAACCGCTGCAACCTGGATCGTAAACCTGCCCATGAGTTCCATAGAAGAAGTACACCAGTGGCTGTGTGCTGAAGCACGAAAATCGTCAATATACCAGCAACTCGACCCGGCAGAGCAACAAATGGCCGAAGAACTGTTCGACTTGATAACATACGGCACATCACAAATCAAAAGAAGCAACCGAACCGTACGCTCCTGCCAAGGCGACAACCTCGAAGGCAACATCCTAATGCGCCTCCAAAAACGCCATCTTATAAACATCTTCGAGAAACTATCCCAAAACTACCTGCGCTACGGAAAACACCGTCTATCAGATGAAGAGTTCCAAAACCTCAAACAAACATATAGCTATCAAGTCCAAGGCAAACCCCATATAATTTATGGGTGATTTGACACCAATAAATCGAATACATCTTTCACAGTTAAATCCAGCCAACAGTCCCAATCAAAAGAGGGTGCCGCAAACTGCGGCACCCTCTGGATACAACTGCGACTATGGATCAGCGGTTAGTACATCATCCACTCATCAACATTACTGTCAACGCTACCGGTCACGAGTCGGCCAGAAATGTTATTGGCGTCGTGACGTCCACCGATCATATAGATAGCTTCAGGGGTTGAGACGGCACCAACGCGCCTGTACCCGCCAGTGGCAGTCGTCAAAGGAATAGGCGAGTCCGCCGTCCAGGCGGTGATGTCACCAGTGATTGGGTCGACGGTAGCACGATAGGCAGTGTCCCGCGCATCGCCGTTTCCAGTCACAGCACCACCAAGGACGTAAATCGTGCCGTTGTAAACGACAGCACCACCATCAAAGCGACCTTCGGGAAGAACCGCAGTGGTATTGCTGAAAGATCCAAGATTGTCGTCCGATTCAATTGTGGCATATTGCACGCTGGTAAGACCGCCAACAGCCCCGGGATATCCACCAATCACATAAAGACGGTTGTTGAAAATCACCGACGGTGCCTGCCCGACTCCCGTTGCGAGGGTCCCGGCTGTGGAAACGGTACCAACAATATCGCCCGTGGCACCATCGATAGTCACTTTCTGCACAACGTTCGGACGAGGATTGGTACTTCCGCCTCCGATGATGTAAAGGACACCATTAGCAGGGTTATCCGTGCTCTGGCGGGCGACAGCCGTCATTTCAAGACGGTTGACCGCCGGAACCGCAGTTGCATCCGTATACTCCTGCTGTACACCAGTAATATTGCCCGTGCTGTCCGGCTGGTAAACCCGGATGCCATTGTAGGCAGCGCCAGTCGTAGCGCCAGCGTTGAAGGTTCCTCCCACCACATAGAGGCGTCCATTATAACCGACGGAACCACGGGTAATATAAGTCGCACTTTGGTTGGGGAACGCATAAGTCGCTTCAGCCCAAGTCAGGTCAGCGTCCGCACCAGTGGCCGGTAAGGCCGCATAGTAAATTTTGGTGCTGTCAGTTCCAGCTGCGGCAGTGTTGCCGCCGACAGCGTAGAGATAATTAACCCCGTCGACATTTACGATCGCGCTACCGTGCATCTGGATACTGCCGGATGGAATGTTGGCCGAAGACATATTCCATGTAATGTTTTGCGCCACAGCCCCAGAGCAAATCGCCGCGGTTGCCGCCGCAAAAACAATCTTTCTTATCATACGTAGTCCACCCTTTAAAAAATAGAAATGATATAAGTATTAAATTTACACGCATACCGCTCACTTCTGCAAGAGAAATCGAACAAAAACGCACATTCACTGGCTGTTAACAAGTGCTACAATTTCAGCGAATTAAACAGCGCCTCCGCGCATCGTTCGCCATCAATCGCTGCCGAAACGATACCCCCTGCATAGCCGGCCCCCTCCCCGCAGGGGAAAAGATTCCTGAATTGCGGATGCGCCAGCGTCTCCCGGTCCCGCGGGATGCGGACAGGTGAGGAAGTACGACTTTCCACGCCAATGATCTGCGCATCATTCGTAAGAAAACCACGCATCTTTTTACCGAAATCCTGAAAGCCCACCTGAAGGCGATAGCGCAGAGGCACCGGCAATAATTTATGCAGCGGCGCAGCAGTCAGTCCCGGAAAATAGGAAGTAGGCAACGTTTCCTGCGAATCCCGTCCGCCAACAAAATCCGCCATAAGCTGTGCCGGCGCCCGTTGGGTCCCCCCACCCCACACCCAGGCAGCCTGCTCCAGTGATTTCTGCATTTCAAGTCCGGCCAACGCTCCGTGATGCGCAAAAGGTGCCAGGTCCTCCTCATTGATACCAACCACAATCCCACTATTCGCAAAAGCACCATTGCGCCGCGAAGGCGACATACCATTCACAACAATCTCACCTGGCGCAGTAGCAGCAGGCACAATGAACCCCCCCGGACACATACAAAAAGAAAAAACCCCCCGCTCTCTGTTCTCGAAATTGACTTGGCTCACAAGAGAATAAGCCGCCGCCGGCAAAAACTCGCCCCGCGGCCTCCCATGATACTGAATCTGATCTACCAGACTTTGCTGGTGCTCAATGCGCACCCCCATCGCAAAAGGCTTCGATTCAATCAAAATCTCCCGGCGGGCCAGCAGGTGAAAAATATCTCGCGCACTGTGCCCCGTCGCCAGGATAAATCCCGTGCCTAAAACCCGCTCGCCATACTGCGTAAGAACACCCCTCATCTCACCGTCTTCGATGATAAAATCATCCATGCGAGTATTAAAGCGCACTTCACCGCCATGTTCGATAATGGTTTCTCGCAAAGCCTGAACAAGCCCCGGCAACTTGTTCGTGCCGATATGCGGATGCGCATCATAAAGGATTTCCTCGCTGGCACCATGCCGGGCCAGCACCTCCAGCACCCGCCGCACATCACCACGCTTGGTTGCGCGCGTATAAAGCTTCCCATCAGAATACGTCCCCGCCCCACCCTCACCAAAGCAGTAATTGCTGTCAGGATTAACGATATGCTTTCGAGTAATCGCCGCCAGATCGTGCCGCCGGGCACGGACATCTTTGCCCCGCTCCAGCACAATAGGCTTAATCCCCAGCTCAATAAGACGTAACGCCGCAAACAGTCCCGCCGGCCCCGCCCCAGCAATAATAGCCGGAGCCGCACTCCTTACATTTCTGTACGCGAATTCATAAACAAAAAGCGTGGCACCCCTCTCCACGATTTCCGCCTCAACATGCACCCTAATACTCCGCCCGCGGGCATCAATACTCCGCCTCAGCAGACGCAATCCCGCCCCATCACCAACATCAAAAGCACGACGCAGATGCACATCAAGCGCCCCCAAATCAAAAGCCACTTCAGGCGGCAAGGTAGCTCGTAAAATATGGGACTCAGAAGGTCTCGTAATAAAATTCTGTCTTTGGATTAACCAGCGCAGCGTGTGCAGAGAGTACTAACAAAAGTGGTACCCGGTACGGGATTCGAACCCGTGATCTTCGCCGTGAGAGGGCGATGTCCTGAACCGCTAGACGAACCGGGCCCAAGTAAGTGGGACCTCATACTACCCCAAAATCCCAGCCCTATTCGGCACCAAATACCTCCCCGCCACCAATAAAAACCCCATACCCCTGCCAACGTCAGCCCCCATCATAACCCACAAATCTCCCAGGCCCAGGCCCCTAAAAAAACAAGTACGGATCATTCTCGCCCAGACTCCCAAATCCCCGCCTCCCCAATAAAAAAAGGCCCGGAAGCATCAACCCAAAACACCAGGTCAACTCTCCGGGCCCACAATCAAAAACCGCCCTGGAAAAAACCTACATTCCAAAAGCCATTAATAAAGTGTCCAGTCCGAAACCGTAGACACCCCCACATAATCACCACCACCGCCCAGTGGACCATTCGTCGCACTAGCCGTAGCATAATCAGAGTTAATCACATCCAGGAACATCTCATTCAGCGGATCACTCGGATTCACATGGATGAAATTAGGATCCGACGTCGTGCTCGGTTCCCCCGTCCGCGTCGCATCCTCGCCCTCCTCAAACCCCAGAAACTCACCCGTCTCCGAAGCCCGGAAAGCATAAAGACCCTCACCGATAAAAGCCGCACCTTCAAGCGTCAGGTCATTCACACCCGCATACCGGAACACGTTAAAATCCCGGATAGCAGAAAGATCAGCATTCGGCGGATTTGGCGGCAGAGAATGATTCTGCTTACCCCCCAAAATGCTGTTCCGGATCGTAATATCACACGAAGTGCCCGGTCTGATATCAAACGTATAAGCCTTGCCCGCAGTCGCAGCATACCGGCCCCCGACCAAAGTCGAATCCTCAATCAGAATCGAACCCACACCCGCACCGCTCACGATAACAATACTGTTCAGCGTATTAAAGTTAGAACAATGCCGCATCGTCCACCGCACCGGCCCATGCCCCCGATCCCAAATCGTATTCGCAGCCATATTAGTAAAATTCACATTCTCAATAGTTCGCTCATTAGGAGCCGGGCCCACAAAATCAAGCGCCTGCGTAGAATGACCCATCATGATAATCCGCTGTCCACCAGACCTCATAATCAGATCCCCTGACAGCTCAATACCCACGCGGCAATGCGTAATCTTGCTCTCACCCTCCACACGAACCAGTCGCCGAATGTTCGGATCCGGATTAGAATAATCCGTATAAGGATTCAACATCTGCACAGCCTTCGGCCAACGCTCAGGCTCTGACGCATTATAATCATTTCGAAAGTGAGTAACAATGCTATCCTTAATCAACAGCTCCACACCCTCACCCTCAAACATCGGCGTCCCACCCCGGGCAGGCCGCCCCAGCATAATTCCATTAGCCCCAAAAGGCGTATGAGGCGAATTATGCGACGGCTGAAACGTCGACACCAAGCTCACCATACCATCCGGCGAAAGCGGTACATCGCTCCCATTATTAGCCGTAATTAAAACGTTATCCAGCTCAAGATAAAGGTTATTGTTCGTATTCTCAATAGCCGAACGAAGACGATCCGGACTCGGAACAGCCTTCTGCGGAAGAATGATAAGATTATGCAGCTTAACACTCCCCGTCGTCAACGTATCCGGCAGATCAATCACAATACCACCGCGATTAATCACATTCTCCCCATACACCACATAACCATCCGGGTTCGGCAGCAAAGTCAGGATAGGACGATCCAGACCAGTCCCAACAATCTGAACCGGATTGGAAATCGTGATAACCTCCTCATACACCTCCGAATCCGTAATCTCGATCACATCCGGCTCCACATCCAGAGCCGCACCAATCGTATTAAATACGGTCGTACCATTCGCCGTCGCGCTCTGATTAACCGTCACCGTCTGCCCCATACCTACTGAGCACGGCACCACAACGGCCGCCACACCAACAAATTTTAGCAGTTTCATAACAGCAACTCCCTCTACATTAAATTAAACCCCTAATATAACCTTGTAATAATTCCGGCCAAAACCGCTGCCATGCTTCCTCCAAAAAGCTCGCGGCACTGTAAATTTCACCCGAAATTAATATAAAACAACCCCACAAACCACCGAAAGTCAACCCCTATTTCACCAACTCCCAAATGCTCCCCACCTCACGCCCCGTACGCTAAATCCAGACCCAGGTTCCTCTCATAAACCTTGGCCTGCAAACAAAAAAACCGACCGCCGACTCCAGACAAGACGGCGGCCGGCATCAACAACTATCAAAAATTCAGTGCCCGTGCTAACGCGAATAATCCTTCCGCTTCACACCATCAAAACAGCCCCCGCGCATACAACACCGCTTAAAAGCACCGGCCCGAACCGCAAGGACAAAGGTCATTTCGCCCAAGCTTTTCATGCAGCTCCTTATCACCATGAACCACACGCACTCCGCGTTTCACACGCGTTTCCGACGGGAACCCCCGCCGGCGTTTACTCATCCGCTCAAAAGCAAGGCTGGTCAGCCAGGTTCCGCGATCTGTTCTTACTCATGATGCACCTCCTGGGTAATATTAAGATCCGGTATCTACCACCCATCAAAACCAAGCATTCATCCCGCCCACCACGAAAATCCTTCCATTCCAAGGCAATTCATGCTTGCAACTGAACACTCGCTACGCTGCCCTGCGAAGTCATGAGCATTCCAGACTATGAAACAATCATGCTGCCCCTGCTCCAATTTGCCGGCGACGGAAAAGTCCATCACATCCGGCAAGCAATAGAGCATTTGGCTGACCATTTTAGACTCTCTGAAGAGGATCGCAAAGTCTTGCTGCCCAGTGGTAGACAAGCACGATTCGACAATCGCGTAAATTGGGCACGGTCCTATATTGGCCAGGCAGGCTTACTCGATAGCGCAGGCCGCGGGAGTTTCGTCATCACGAAGCGTGGACAGCAGGTTCTTACCAATCCTCCAGGCAAAATTGAGAAAAAATTTCTGGAACAGTTCGAAGAATTTCAGGAATTCCAGAATCGCAAAAAATCCAAGTCCAGCTCGGGTTCCCCGGCCGAACTATCCTCCGCCGACGATAACCCAGACGCCGCAACCCCCGAAGAGCTTCTCGAATCAAACTACCAAAATTTGAGAGAAACGCTAGCGCAAGAAATCCTCGACCGTATTGTGGCCTGCTCACCCGCATTCTTCGAACAGCTCGTAGTGGACCTGCTTGTAAAAATGGGGTACGGTGGAAGTCGCAAAGATGCCGGTGAAGCCATTGGTCGATCAGGCGACGACGGGATAGACGGCATTATTAAAGAAGATCGCCTCGGCCTCGACGTAGTTCATATTCAGGCCAAACGATGGAAAAACACCGTAGGCCGCCCGGATGTCCAGTCCTTCGCCGGCAGTCTCGAAGGCAACCGCTCCCGTAAAGGCGTCTTCATCACCACCTCGAACTTCAGTCAGGACGCCCACGATTACGTCAAACGCATCGAAAAGAAAATCATCCTAATCGATGGCGAAACCCTTGCAAACCTAATGATAGACTACCGCGTAGGCGTCAGCGAAATGGTTACTTATTCTGTATGCAAGCTAGACACCGACTACTATGAGCAGTGAAAAACATAACCGTCGCACCTGCTGATTCCACGACCACGCATATAACAATAGGTTAGACGGAGTCAAAAAAACGCCCAAGTACCCACACGGGAAATACACTTCCATCACCCGTCAAGCGCCCCAAAAACACCAGCACCCCATACCGCCCACAAACCAAACAATTGACAACCCAATCTCCCCCCCGCATACCCCAACCATGCTAACAAAACCCCTGCTCCCAATCGCCCTTGCTTTAATCCTTCAGGCTCCCTCCCACGCCGAAGTCTACTCCATCACCGCCAGCCCAGCCGAAGATAGCTCAACCCAGATGAACATCGGTTGGCACACCGACCTCACCCAGACCAGTTCCAGCGTCATCTATACACAAAAATCAGACACCGCCT
>CAYUGQ010000025.1:0-12664 GCA_964444305.1 uncultured Candidatus Sumerlaeota bacterium | reverse complement strand
GACCTCACCCAGACCAGTTCCAGCGTCATCTATACACAAAAATCAGACACCGCCTGGGCCAATGCAAAAACCCTTTCCGGCAAATCCCAACCCTCCCACATCTTCGACGGCATAGAATCCAAAACTCCCGACAACCAGGACTGGAAAGAAGACGCCCGCTTCCTCGACTACGGCGCCACCCTCACCGGCCTCCAGCCAGACACCCACTACATGTACAAAATCGCCACCGGCGACACACCCACCACCGCCACCCCCCGCTACTTCAAAACCGCCGGCGCCAGCGAGTTCAGCTTCCTCTGGTTCAGCGACTCCCACCTCTACACCCCCATACCCAGCCGCACCCACAACATGAATGCAGCCATTGACGCTGCCCTCAACATCGACCCCAACGTCAGCTTCGTATTCTCCACCGGCGACGTCGTCGCCTGGGGCGGCAGCTACTCCTTCTGGCGACACCTCTTTGATCAGCCCTTCGCCTCAAAATACATGTTCGCCAACGTCATCGGCAACCACGACTGGATGAAACGCCACAACGGCGGCGACAGCCAGTTCTTCGCCGTCGCCCACAACAACCCCGCCAATGGCTATCCCGGCCAGGAACAAATCTGCTACTGGTTCATCTACGGCGACATCCTCTTCATCACCCTCAACAACGAAGAAATGCGCACCAGCCCCGAAGCCATCGAAGAAGCCAAAGCCTGGGCCGCCAGCGTCATCCAGCAACAAAAAGGCAAATACAGCCGCATCTTCCTCGCCCAGCACTACCAGTGGTTCAACGGCAGAAACGGCAAATCAAGCTGGTACGACAACTGGAAAGACTTCTGCGATCAACACAACGTCACCCTCGCCCTCTCCGGCAACAACCACATCTACCAGCGCACCCATCCCCTCCGAAACGATCAGGTCGTAACCCCCGGGCAGGGGACCGTCTACATGGTAGCCCCATCCTCAGACGGCGAACGCGGCGCCATAGCCGGCCCCCTCACAGAAAACGCCGACAAAATCGCCCACACCTACTCCAGCACCGAACACTCCAATGAAACCCACGTAAAAACCATCGGCAGCATCCTCGTAGACGTCACTCCAAAAGCGATCCGAACCCGCCTCGTCTACATTGACGAAAATAAAAAGGTCCACCTCGCAGACGAATTCATCTTCTAATCAAACACCGCCCACCCTTAACCCTTGCCACGCCCGACCGGCGTTCCAATAAATCAACTTTTACCCCACGGAGACCAATCTTGCGCCTCATCTCAAAGCTCTTTGTCATAATCCTCAGCATCCTCACCGCCACCGCCCTGGCGCAAACCCCCATCGGAACCGCCATCACATACCAAGGCCTCCTCACCCAGTCCGACACCCCGGCCACCGGCCAGTTCTGCTTCAACTTCCGCCTCTACGACGCACCTACCGCCGGCAACCAGGTCGGCCCCGAACTCACCCCCTGTGACGTACACGTCACCGACGGCCAATTCAGCGTTGACCTCGACTTTGGCCCAGACGCTTTTAACGGTGAAGCCCGCTGGCTCCAGATACAGGTTATAACCAACGGCGGCCAGGTAACCACAACCCTGCTGCCCCGCCAGCGAATAGCCCCCGCACCCGAAGCCATCTTCGCCCAAAATGCAGCCACCGCCCAAGTCGCCGTCCAGGCTCAGCATGCCCTCAACAGCATCCCCACGGGAGCCGCAATCCTCACCAGCTCCTCAATCCCTCCAGATAACTTTTCCGCCACCGGCGAAACCCTCATAACCACCCCAACCCCCGGCCAGTGGGAACTGAATGCAGACTTTCCCACCCCCCATACTAGTGCCTTCGTCGGCGAAATCAATGGTAATCTCTATCTGGTTAACTTTCAGGGTGTCTTTCGGTACGATAAAGAAGAAGACACTTGGACCTTTCGCACAGGAGTTCCAAACCAACGCCACGATTTTGCAGCAACAGTCCACGCAGGGGAGATTTACATCACCGGAGGCAGGGTCGGCCCCGTAATCTCTAACCTAACCCAGTCATACGATCCCGCAACCAACACCTGGGCCACCCATGCCAATGCACCCAAAGTGCTTCACTTCCATTCTTGCGTTTCCCTCGGCGACGCCCTGTTCGTATTCGGCGGAAACGATGGCAATACTGATAATACCCAAATGTTTCGCTTTAGGCCTAACACGAACAGTTGGAGTCAGCTCGGCTCTTCCCCCGTCTTCATAAAAGCAAAGCCCGCCGTCGTTGATAATCGCATTTTTGTTTTCGAGGCAACAAACTCCTCCGGCTCAAATACCGACGTCCATGAGTACAATCCATCCATTGAACGATGGGCTATAGCCCAAAGCGTCCCTGGTCTCCCCATGAAAGGGCGCGCCACCGCCGTTATAAACAACAAAATCCACGTAATAGGCGGCTCTATCAATGACTTGAATCAGCTATATAACCTCCATCTAATCTTTGACCCAGCAACCTATACCTGGTCCACAAACGCAGCAGACCTCCCGGTTAAAAGAAGCCACGGCAATGCTGTTGCCACAGGTTCAACTCTGTATTACATCGCCGGATATAATGAAATTGGAGTAAACACCAACACAGTCTTCCAGCTCGAAGCCGGCCAATCAACCAAATGGCACCTCCATACAAAAGACTAATCCATCCATCCAAATACCAACCAGTCAGACTACCGGAACAAAGAAGCGAACCCATGACAAACATCCTCAAGCTCACAACAGCAGCAATCCTTCTATCAATATTGACATCTCCCGCACAGGCCACACCAGAATTCGCCATCCCATGGTACGAGATCGGCAGCAGTGGCCAAACCTCCACAGGAGGATCTTTTAAACTAACCTCCACCATTGGTCAGCCAGATGGCAACTCCATCTCCACCGGTGGAACCTTTAAGCTAGTCGGCGGATTCCTCCACGGAACACCCACAACATCCGGCATGAAAGACTGGGTCTTATATTAAGTCACTTTTATAACCTAATAAACCTTGCAAATCTAAAAACGCCTAGTCAAATAGCACTAACAGCTAAACGTATAAGTTGTATCCGGCAGTTGAACTATCACCAGGAGACAATCCAATGAAACAGCTTTGGACAGTAATTTTGATAGCCGTAGTAGCCACATGCAGCGTACCCGCAATGGGCAAATCATGCAAAGGCGGCAAATGCATTAGCCCCGCCAAGTTCAACGCCATGAAGCGCCAGCAAATGAAAAAGCGCCTCTCAACGCCACTTCCACAGACTGCAGCCACCATCCGCCTGAACCAGCAGATCGCCGCCCTCGCCAGAACTAACGTAGGCGGACGAAACAACGTCCAGATCAGGAACCTCCAGCAACAGCGCAACCAGATCCTGAAATCCCAGCGCCGTGCCCAGGGACTATAAGCCGGTCTGAAATCTTAAAACAAAAGCCCCCGGAGTCATAAACGACTCCGGGGGCAACACTGCACGGGTTCACATACAGGCTACTTGGAACAATCCACTCCGCGCATCCCATTAAGAACTTCCTCAGCCTTAGCCTGGTAATTCTTAACAGAGCTCGTATGCGTCCACCACGCCTTCGGATCAATAATGTCACCGTTATCCCCAAGCTTCTCCAAACGGCGCTTATCCTCATCCGTCAGAATCTGGCCCTCCAGCGGCTGAAGGTGCTTAACATCATTCGCCGTCATGTTCAGATGTTCACCCACACGCTTCCCATACTCATCATGAATCAGGAAGAAGTGCCACAGCATCCGCTCCTGCACATCCCTCTCACATTCACTAAGCTGCGCCCCCATAGTCAGCACCAGGTCATCCCGCTCCCAATCCATCATCGTGCAGAAACGCGCCCGCGGTTGAACATAATCATTCCGCCGCTCCAGCAAACTCTGGGTCAATTGCCCCTTAACTTCCGGCGGGTTATTAGGCTTCTTGGGAGCTTCCTTCAATCCATTATGGATGCTGGGCTCATAGTTAACATGCGGATTTTGACCCGGCGCATGGTCCACACCATAAGACATCTGCCCCCCACGCTGATTCGTATGCACCTTCCCATCCACGCCCTTAGGCTGGTTCACCGGAACCTGGAGGTAGTTTGACCCAACACGATAGCGCTGAGTATCAGAATATGAGAATGTCCGCCCTACAAGCATCTTGTCATCCGAGAAATCCAGCCCGTCCACAAGCACACCCGTGCCCATAGCAATCTGCTCATTCTCGTTATGCACATCCTCCACATTCCGGTTCAGCGTCATCACACCCACATGACGCAGCGGAAACTGATCCTCCGGCCAGATCTTGGTATCATCCAATGGATCCCAGTCCAGCTCCGGATGATCATGATCCTCCATGATCTGCACATACATATCCCACTGAGGGTAATCCCCCCGCTCAATGGCCTCATACAAATCCTTCGAAGCCGACCCAAGATCCTTCCCCTGCACCTTCTCAGCCTCCGCCTGAGTCAGGCTGGCCACGCCACAGCGAGGATGCCAGTGATACTTCACCAGCACCGTTCCACCCTCAGCGTTAACCATCTTATATGTATTAACACCAAAACCTTCCTGATGGCGATAGCTTGCCGGAATCCCCCTCGGACTGAAAAGGTGAGTCAGCATATGCATCGACTCCGGGGATTGACTCATAAAATCAAATATCCGGTTCGGCTCCTGACGAAAAGTCACTGGGTCAGGTTTCAATGAGTGAATCACATCCGGAAACTTAATAGCATCGCGGATAAAGAAAATAGACAGGTTATTGCCAACCAGGTCCCAGTTGCCATCTTCCGTATAAAACTTCACCGCAAAGCCCCGCGGGTCCCGAGCCACTTCAGACGAATCCCGACCACCAATAACCGTCGAAAAACGAATCGCTAAAGGAGTCTTTTTTCCCGGCTCCGAGAAAATTTTCGCACGAGTATATTTCGAAGCAGGCTCATCACCAATCTTGCCATCAGCTTCAAACTCGCCGTAACACGTAAACCCTCGAGCGTGCACTACCCGCTCAGGAATCCGTTCCCGGTCAAAATGGCTCACCTTTTCCAGAAAGTGATAATTCTCGAGAGTCGCCGGACCACGCGATCCCACAGTTCGTTGCGATTGGTTATCTGCCACCGGATGGCCCTGACGTGTGGTCAGGATATTATCGCCATCCTTTTTCTTGTCGTTATCAGACAATGCTAAACCTCCGGATGAAATGATTACTGCGGAGGTTATTGGACAACTTGCTAACCCATTAGGTGCATAGAATCTGTCTATATCAACAATAGCGAAAAAACAAACGAAGTGCTAAGATTAAACTACTTAAACATTTCTCAAATCAACCCCGGGTAATTTCCCCCAGATAACGAGTAAAAGCCGGCGGTGCATGGCGCAGAGCAAACATTAGTGGCCCAGCCATGAAACTCGAAAACACAGCTTGCTGCAAAACCTTACCAGTCCGAAGCCGCTTCGAGAACTTATCAGACCAGACCGTCTCCCACCGTGAAGCAACAGCCGATCTCTGCGCAGGTGAAAACGAATCACACGGGCCCCCGAACTCGTTAATACATTCCGCCATCAAAACCCCGGACTCAAGAGCCATAGCCATCCCGTCCCCGCATAACGGAGCAATCATAGCCGCCGCATCCCCAACATAAAGAATGCCATCCTTTACCGGCTCTTTCTTCCCAAACGGCATCTGGGAAACAGTCAGCGGAGCAGAGTCATTCGGAACAAGGCCCGCCAGGCGCCTGCCAAGGGTCGGATTTTCCTGCGCAAGCCACGGCGCCACATCCTGCCACTTCACCGACTTCACCCGCGAGAAAGCCTTTCGCGAAAGCAACATGCATACATTCACGCGGCGATCTTCCACTAAAGCGATCCCGCAATAACCCCCATCAAACAAATACATCTCTGTAGTAACAGCCAGCTCCTCCTCCGCCGCCTTACCCTCAGGGCTGTCCGCAAAACCATGCCGCAGCTTAATTCCCACGCTAGAGTCCAGAGTACGCAAAAATGGCCGCTGGGCCTGCCGGTCCAACTTGCTCCTTCGCCCATAAGCAGATAACACCATCCCCGCTCTCAACTCCTGCTTACGCCCATCCTGGGAATCACAAGCTTTCATCCGTATCAGCGCATCCACTTCAACATGCGCCTCCAGTCCAATAACATCATGCCCGTCCAGGCAAAGAGCCCCCGCCCGACGCGCATGATTAAACAAAACCTCATCCAGCACCTCTCGGCTAATTCCCAGCGCCGGAACTTTCAGCGGCACATCCAGCGTTTCCCCTTTAGCCGAAATAAAACGCACCTTCGCTATCTCCGGCGGATTGTACCCCATAATCTCGTCCAGGCACCCCAGCTTAGCCAGCAAAGCCCGCGACTCACCGCTCAAAAACTCCCCGCAGATTTTATCCCGCGGAAAAGTATCACGCTCAATCAATAGCACCCGCCAGCCTTCCCGCGCAAGTTGAGTTGCTGCAGCACACCCCGCCAGCCCGCCGCCGATTACAACTATAGGCCAGCAGGGGAGGGGCGCAGAACTCAGCCGCGCGGTTCGCTTCTCGCCGTCAACAGCCATCGAAAGGCCCAATGCCATGGAATGTTCACATCTCTAAGGCCAGCCTCGCGCGCTGCCTCTTCCAGTTCCCTTCGATGAAAACCCCGCGCAACCGACAGCGGAGCATCGTTTCGCAAAACGCGACTGCGCGAAAGCAGTCGCGTAAGTATCTTAATCGAATGATAAGCAAACGGATGCCGGTGAAGATCATTAACCACAATCCCAGTCGAAGCCATCTGCCCCATCTTGCGAAGAAAATTAATCGTCGGCTCACCTTCCGGGATGTGATGCAACACCAATGCGCAATGAACAATATCAAAAGGCGCAGCCGGATCCATCTCAAAAAAATCCGAATGACTGATCGTAATCTCCGGATAATCCGCGCAACACTTTGCCGCTCGGGCGGCAATCTTGTCAGACAACTCAATCCCGTGCAGCCGGGCATCAATACCACGCCGCCGGGCCCAACGCGCCAGCCGACGCAAAGTGTCCCCGCTGCCACATCCCACATCCAGAATGGACAAAGACCTGCAATCCGCCGAAACCAGCGAATTCACCCCCGCAATTGACGGACGATAACCATTCAAAGCGCTGTTAATAAATTCCAGGTGCCCCATGGCGTGATCAAGCTGCACCCCATCAACATCCGGATCATCCATAAGCTCCAGTTCGGGAGAGCGCCGACTTAGATCTAGCATCTCAAATTCGGCGCAAAAGCGCGCCCTCCATGGTCAAACCCGGTCCAAACGCCATGGCCGCAATCGTCGATCCGATATCCCGTCTTGCAAGTTCCCGCTGCAAAACGAAAAGAATCGTAGCACTCGACATATTACCATAGTCTCGCAACACAGACACCGAAGAATCCACATCTTCAGCCGACAGGTTCATCGACTGCTGAATCGCCTCAATAATTTTGCGACCACCTGGATGAATGGCCCATCCATCAATAACCGACGGGTCAATCCCCGCCGCCGCCGCCAGTTGTTGCGTAAAAGCTGGCGCCTGCGTCATGAGAATATCCGGCACCCCGGCATCCAGCGTCATGATAAAACCATGATCGCCAATCCGCCAGCTCATCCGATCCAGACTGTCCGGACTGATAGCAGAATGAGCCGCCGCAACTACCGCCATAGAACCATCGCCGCTGTCCGCATCAGGAATATCCGTCGCCGACGAGTAAACCGCCGCGGCAGCACCATCACTAAAGATCGCGTTTGAAACAACCGTCTCCACCGTAGGCGTTGTCTGATAATGCAGCGAGCACAATTCCACCGCAATCTGCAACACCACCGCATTCGCATCTGACTGCACAATCTGCTGACAAGTCCGGATTCCCGAAATACCCGCATAGCAGCCCATAAAACCAAGGATGGTGCGCTGGACATTCAGATTCATACCCAGTTCCCTCAGCAAGAGCACATCCAGCCCGGGCGCAAAAAAGCCAGTGCAAGTACTTATTACGATGTGGGTAACACTCTCTGGCGCGATATTAGCCGCCTCGATGGCCTGCGTCGCCGCCTTGACGGCCAATGGCAGTGCATACGCCTCATAAACAGTCATGCGAGCCGCCGTGCCAGGCACGGGCGACAGCTCCCAGTTGCGCGGAAAAAACGTAAAATCTTCAGGAGAAGACTTCACATAATCCGCTAAAACGCTATGCCGGTAATTGATGCCGCTATGCTTATAAATCCGTCTGATTAAAGAAAGCGGCACAGCCCCATTTTCACCCATAACACCAAGAGCAAACTCCATAGTCTGTTCTTGCGGCGCCTGAGTATCCGGGACGGCAGTGCCGATGCCCCGCAACAAAGTTAGCTGTGGGACATCATCGTGTTTGTGCGAAACAACCGCCGGAGCCTCGCAAATGGTATCTAACAAAAAGGGTTCCCCCTGTACTAATACAACAGCGCATAAACGCTACTTGGTGAGAAATGCAATTCCACTCCCACTCAATTCATCCCCAAGGGGAAATGCGAATCGTCGTCACGGATCCTGACGGGCCTTATCCATAACTTCCTGAATCGTAACCGGCGCGCCCCCGCGACGTTTACTCTCATCAGCCGCTTCCATAAACGCCATGATTTCAACCGTGGTATCAAGAGAAACAGGAGCCTCGCCCGTCTGTGCAAACTTCACGATCTCCTCCACCAGCGGGATATAAAGGTTACCACTGACGGGTTTGGTTTTTTGAACACTCTTCGAACCAAAAACCAGCGCACCAAACTCCTTGCGGCCTTTCCGAATCCCGCGGAAATCACCAATCCGCCCATCTTCCCACACACCCGTCACCGAATCATAATCTGGCGTAAAAGCTCGAGTCACCGTTGTGCAACCCGCATCCATCAGCGTATAAAGAATCTCCACCCCATGGATACCATACCAATACAGATCCGGGTGGTGCTCCTCCATATCGGCAGGGGAGTAAGCCGTAACCCCATGAATCTCGCCGACTTCCTCGTTGTCAATCAACTCCGTCACACCAGAAAAATAACGCAGGCTCGAAGAACTCCAGCATGGCGTTCCCGATTCCTTCGCCAGGCGGGCAATCTCCATAGCATCCTTCAGCGAACCAGCAAAAGGCTTATCAATATAAACCGGCTTGCGCGCCGCAAACACCGGCTTAACCTGTTCCAGGTGAGGCCGACCATCCACGCTTTCCAGCATAACTGCGTCCACATGCTTCAGCAGTTCCTCGATGCTGTCAACGATCTCAACACCATGCTCCTTCTCCAATTGCTCCGCAAATCCATCCACACGGTCCGCACTGGAAGGAATGTCCGGACTGCCGCCCTTATACGCATGAGTGATCACCGCACCCGGAATATGATTTTCCGCTTCGGGATGATTAAGCAGCTTCGAAAAAGCAATCGCGTGAGAAGTATCGGTACCAATAATGCCAAAGCGAATCCGCTGGGTTTCCGTCGAATTCTGCGCCAGCACCGGCAGAGCCGTCAGCGCAAGGGCTGTAATAAGCAGATGTTTCAGTCGCATGATAAATCCTTGTCTCGCTGGAATTTAAGATCGTTTGATATCGGCAAAGGATGAATGCAAGCGGATAAATCTCTTGTCTTCCCGGTAAAAGAAAATCTTGCCCAGAGCAATTCAAGCTGGCACCCGATTGATCATGATTGATCTCATCTTGAAGCGTCTCGCCATTGCCATTCCCCTGGCCATAGGCGCTTCATTCATTACATTTGCCATACTCTACTTCGTCCCGGGTGATCCCGTTGTCACCATGCTCGGGGATAAAGCAAATGACGCGGCCCTCGTTGAGAAAATGCGTAACGAACTTGGCCTTAACGACCCTTTTATCGTCCGTTACGGCCGGTTTCTTAAGGGCCTCGCCACCGGAAACCTCGGCACCAGTTTCGTCACAAATCGGCCCATAGCCTCAGAACTCGCAACCGCATTACCCGCCACCATTGAACTCGCCCTCGCCGGCCTGATACTCGCCATCATCATCGGCGTTATCTCCGGCATAGTTTCCGCCATTAAACAATACACCGCCTGGGATTACGGCTTTATGGTCCTCGCTCTGCTCGGCGTCTCCATCCCCGTATTCTGGCTGGCCCTTCTGCTCAGTTATTTCTTCGCCTTCAAATGGCCCTGGTTTGATATGGCAGGCCGAATGAGCCAACAATATTCTGACTTCGAACCCATCACCCATCTGCTCGTTATAGACAGCATTCTCACCCTCGACGGCGAAGTCCTCATTGATGTACTCCGCCACCTGTTCCCCCCGGCCCTCACCCTGGGCCTCATCGGCTCCGCCTTAATCGCCCGCATGACACGCAGCAGCGTCCTCGAAATCAAAAATCGCGACTACATCCGCACCGCCCGTGCCAAGGGAATCCCATCACGCATGGTCCTCTGGCACATCCTCCGAAATTCCATGCTCCCCGTCATCACCGTAGTTGGTCTTCAGTTCGGCTCCCTCCTCGGCGGAGCCATCATAACAGAAGAAATTTTCGGCTGGCCCGGCCTCGGCACCTACCTCGTCCAAGCCCTGCGCTATCGTGATATCGTCGCCGTACAAGGCACTGTCATGGTCATCGTCGTCATGTTCCTCCTGGTAAACATGATGGTCGATGTACTCTACGCAGTAATCGACCCGCGCATCCGGGTATAACTGCGGGAGCACATCTTACCCTTTGGCCATCATCGAAGTAAAAGTTAATCCCAAAGCAAGGCTCAACAAAGTCGAAGACGACGGTGCCGGCGGCCTCATCGTCTGGACAACGGCTCCTCCCGACAAAGGCGCTGCCAATGACGCCGTCGCACGCCTCATCGCCGAACACCTTGGCCTGCGCCCCTCCGCCGTCCAGCTTTATCGCGGAGCCACAAACCGGAAAAAGCTCTTTAAAGTAGACGATTAACTTCCGATAATAGATACATCTACTTATGACTAAAGACAACCCCGACAACGCCCAGCCTGGACAACACGAAACCCACCCCATGGAGCCCGTCGAACGCACCGTCATGCTTGATGTTCCCCGCGAACTCGGGTGCTATCAACTCAAACGCCTCCTCGGCCGTGGAGGCATGGGCGAAGTCTGGCTGGCGCACGACCGCAACCTCGACCGCGAAGTCGCCATCAAGCTTATGCGCAAAGAGCTCCTCCAAAATGAAGACGCCAATCGCCGCTTCGCCCGCGAAGCCCGCGCTGTCGGACGCCTTAATCATCCCAACATTGTTCACGTCTACTCCTTCGGAGACGAAAAAGGACTACTGTATTTCGCCATGGAATACGTCGATGGCGAAACCGTCTCCCAAAAGCTCAAACGCATCCGTTGCTTTGAACTCCCCGACGCCATCATGACCATTATGCAGGCCATTGAGGGACTCGGTTACGCCTGCGAGCGCGGCATTGTCCACCGTGACATCAAGCCCAGCAACCTCATGCTCACAAAAGACGGCCGCGTCAAAATCGCAGATTTCGGCCTCGCAAAAATGGTTCAGCACGACACCCAGGTAACCGCAGCAGGCACCGCCATGGGCAGCCCAAATTACATGAGCCCCGAACAGGCCCGCGGCGAAGAAGCCGACCACCGCAGTGACATTTACGCCTTGGGCGTATCCCTTTACCAGATGCTCTGCGGAACCCTCCCTTTTACCGCCGACTCACCCCTCTCCGTCCTCCTCAAGCATATTCAGGACCCTCTGCCCGAACCCGCCGACCTCCGCGACATGAAAGACGGCGCCATTCTAAATGTCATCAAACGGATGACCGCAAAGCGCCCCGAAGACCGCTACCAGACATACGGGGAGTTGGCCACCGCCCTCCTTATAATAGAACCCCTTCGCGGCTACCACAGTGCTCACGTAGCAACGGCAAGCCTCCCCGCCGCCCAGGCACCCGCTTCCGGCGGTAACACAGCAAGCCTTCCTCACGCCATCCCCAATCCAAAAACTGAACCCCACCAGCCCGCAGATGGCCGATCTGTTCCACACTCCATGCCAGCTGAAAACAAATCTCCCGCCTTAATTATTGCCCTGGTGGCAATAACCATCCTCCTGCTCATCGCAGGTCTAGCCATGTTGCTAACAAGCCTCTCCGACGGCGACAACACCACAACCCCCATGCTGACAGGGGAGCAGACCCAACCCGCTACTCCTCAAACATCCCCCGTATCCAGCCCAGTCGACTCCGTCGACCCAACCCCCGAGACCGCCATGCCTTCCCAGACAGCACCCACACCACAAACCGCCCAACAGTCCATCCCCTCCGCCCAAAACCCCGCACCTTCTCCCGCCAACGCTGTAGCCGGTCCCGCTGCATCTGCCGGCCCCAGCCAGGCATCTTCAGCAACGCCATACCAGTCGACTTCACCAGTCACTTCACCCACCATGCAGCCAGTCGATGTATCCGTCGATCTCCCCTATACACCCACTCCATTCCCCGGCCAGACACTCCAACCCACACCCCGCATACCCCTGCGAGACCTCATGCCCGAAGGCATCCCGTCCGTCGCCCCACGACAACCCTGACAACAATACGCTTACCCCACCACTTTTCCCGACTGCCCAAATTCCCCACTGAATAATCGACTGCTGAAAAGCTAAACTAGCGCGAGTCGGGGCGTGGCGCAGCCCGGTAGCGCACCTGAATGGGGTTCAGGGGGTCGCAAGTTCGAATCTTGTCGCCCCGACCA
>CAYUGQ010000024.1:0-26847 GCA_964444305.1 uncultured Candidatus Sumerlaeota bacterium | reverse complement strand
AAGGGCCTTGAGGATGAGAAGGATACTTTGCGGTTTGCGGAGTTGCTGGTTAATCTGCAGCATTTCCGGAATCCTTATATCCATCCGGAAATCAGCGATATGGAAAAGCTTTCTATTATCCGCCAGACTACGGCGGAGTGCCTGAATATGGCGAGCCGGATTACGGGTTAGAGGGTGGCGGAAGCCTTTTTAGGGAATGTGACTTCGCCGGGGTAATATTACCGCCCTATGACCACTCATGATTCTTCTTCTGCATCTGCCATGCCTGAGCTTCCGACTCGGTATGAGCCCCAGGCGACTGAAGCTCGCTGGTATCCGTTTTGGGAAGAGCGGGGATATTTTAAGGCTGACGTAAACGCGCCGGGCGATCCGTATTGTATCGTTATTCCTCCCCCTAATATTACGGGGATTTTGCATATTGGCCATGCGCTGAACAGTACGATTCAGGATATTTTGATTCGCTGGAAGCGGATGGCGGGGTTTAATACGCTTTGGCTGCCGGGGACGGACCATGCTTCTATTGCTACGCAGTATGTGGTTGAGCGAAAGTTGCGCAATGAGGGTATGGAGCGGCCGCGGGAGACGCTGGGGCGGGATAAGTTTCTGGATGAAGTGTGGAAGTGGAAAGAGAAGCATGGGGGGATTATCGTTGATCAGCTTAAGCGGATGGGGGCGTCGTGTGACTGGGAGCGTGAGCGGTTTACGATGGACGAAGGCCTTTCGCGGGCGGTGCGGCTGGTTTTTGCACGGCTTTATAAAGAGGGGCTGATTTATCGTGGAAACTATTTGGTGAACTGGTGCCCGCGGTGTCTGACGACGCTTGCGGATGATGAGGTGGAACACGAGGAGAAAAACGGAAAGCTGTGGCATATCAAGTACCCGATCGAGGGGCAGGAGGGGCGGTTTGCTGTGGTGGCGACGACTCGCCCGGAAACGATGCTGGGTGACGTGGCTATTGCGGTAAACCCGGCTGATGAGCGTTATAAGGATTTGATCGGGAAGAATGCGGTTCTGCCGTTGATGGATCGTCCGATTCCGATTATTGCTGATGATTTTGTGGACCGGGAATTTGGGACGGGTATGGTGAAGATTACGCCGGCTCATGATCAGAATGACTGGCAGGCGGGCAAGCGGCATGGTTTGGAGGAGCTTAATATTTTTACGCCGGATGCTCATGTGAATGAGAATGGCGGGAAATATGCGGGGCTGGAGCGGTATGGGGCGCGGAAGGCTGTTGTGGCTGATTTGGAGGGGCTGGGTCTGCTGGAGAAGATTGATGAGCATCCTCAGAGGGCGGGGACGTGTTACCGGTGTAAGACGGTGATTGAGCCTTATTTGAGCCTTCAGTGGTTTGTGAAGATGGCTCCGCTGGCGGGGCCGGCGCGGGAGGCTGTGGCTTCGGGGCGGATTAAGTTTCACCCGGAGGCGAGGAAGAACGATTATTTCCACTGGATCGATAACCTGCGGGATTGGGCGATTTCTCGGCAGCTTTGGTGGGGACATCAGATTCCGGCGTTTTATACGGATGATGGCGATATTATTGTGCCGGATTCGGATGCGGAGTATGAAGAGTTGCGGGCGCGGGCGGCGAAGGGTGACGGCATCCGGCAGGATGATGATGTTTTGGACACGTGGTTTTCGAGCGCGTTGTGGCCGTTTTCGACGCTGGGGTGGCCGGATGAAACGCCTGAGCTGAAAAAGTATTACCCGACGAACACGCTGGTTACGGCGAAGGAGATTATCTTCTTCTGGGTGGCTCGTATGATCATGCTGGGGATTCACATCATGGATGAAGTGCCGTTTGATGATGTTTACTTCCACCCGATTGTGGGCGATGAGCATGGCAAGAAGATGAGCAAAAGTTCGGGTAATGCGCTGGATCCGCTGGAGTTGGTGGCGGAGTATGGTACGGATGCTTTGCGGATTACGCTGGCGGCTTATGCGGGGCGGGAGCAGCATATTGCTTTTAATACGAAGGAGCTGGAAGGCTACCGCAACTTTATGAACAAGGTGTGGAATGCGTCGCGCCTGATTCTTTCCAACCTGAATGACTTGAAGCCGCAGGCGGTGGCGATGGCGGGTCCGGCTAATGGGGCGGATCGTGATGCGCTGGCGCTGGAGGATCGCTGGATCCTGGCGCGGTTTGCCGGGATGGTTTCTGAGTATAATGCTTTGCTGAAGTCGTTTGATTTTGACCAGGCGGTGCGGGTGTTCCGGGAGTTTTTCTGGAATGAGTTCTGTGACTATTACCTGGAGCTGGTGAAGCCGCGGCTTTATCAGAATCCGAAGGATTTGAGTGCGACACCGGAGGCGATTAACAGCCGGTCGCAGGCGCAGGCTCTTTTGTTTACGATTCTTGAGGGTAGCATGCGTCTGTTGCATCCGCTATGTCCGTATATTACGGAGGAAATCTGGCAGGTGCTGCGTGGTGTTGTGGGGGACGAAGTGGAGACTAGCCTGGCGGATTCGGCCGGTGCGCCGGCGGGGGTTTCTGATACTGAGGGGGGCCGGACTCTGGGTGAGCAAAGCCTGACGGCGCTGAAGGCACCTAGCCTTATTGTGTGCCGGTGGATTGACCTGGACGCGGCGTCGTTTGCTGAGGATGATGCTGTAAGGCAGGTGACGGTTTTGCAGGAGGTTCTTTATGCAATCAGGAATATCCGTGGCGAAATGCGGATTCCTCCGGGTGTGGCGGCGGCTATCGTAATGGCTTGTCCTGATGCGGCGAAGCGGGAAATCCTGAGTGGTCATACGGAGTTTTTCACGACGCTGACGAATGTCAAATCTCTGGCTGTGACCGAGACGGCGGAGCCGCCAGCTTTTGCGGCTACGGCGGTGGCGGCGGGCGTGACGGTGAACGTGGAGCTGCCGGAGGAGTTGCGGGGGCAGGAGCGGGAGCGTCTGCAGAAGGAAGTTGACCGGATTACGAAGGATTGCGACCGCCTGGAGGGTAAGCTGAACAATCCGAATTTCGCGGCGAAGGCTCCGGCTGACGTGATTCTGAAAGAGAAGGAAAAGCTGGCGGCGCAGAAGAATGAGCTGGAGCAGCTTAAGGCAAAGCTGGCGGCGTTGAGTTAGGCTGCTGGATTCTGGCACTTAGGGTCAAACGGCAGTGCGCTTGTAAAGAGAACGAAGGGCGAAGCTTAAGGCTTCGCCCGTTTTTCTAATCAGGATTAAGCGGGACGTCGGGCGATTCCGATTGTGAGGAGGACCCAGGCTACAATCATCAGTACGCCGCCGATGGGGGTGATTGCTCCGAGCCATTTCAGTCCGCTGAGTACTAGTACGTATAGAGTGCCGCTGAAGATGAGGGTGCCAATGAGCATGCAGATGTAGGCGGCGTTCAGGGTTTTGAGTGAAAAGAGCCGAGAAGAGGCGGCGATGGCGATTAGGCCGAGGGCGTGCCATGCCTGGTAGCGTACGGCGGTTTCCCAGGTGGCGAGGCCATAGGCGTCTGTGTGGGCTTTGAGGCCGTGGGCTCCGAAGGCTCCGAGGGCAACGGCGAAGCCCATCAGGATGCATCCGGTTGAGAGCATGCGTCGAACGACGGGTGAGTCATAAGTTGTCATTGTCAGGCTTCCGCTACAAGGTCGTAGTAGTCAGCGGCGACGATTTTGGCCATGGTGAATTGACCGGGGCGGAGGCCTTCGCGGGAATGAATGGATACGGCGCCGTCGACTTCGGGAGCGTCATATTCACTGCGGCCGATCCATTGGTCTTCTTCAATCTGCTGTTCTACCAGCACTTTGATCTCTTGTCCGACGAGAGCCTGGTTCATGGCGAGGGAGATGGGCTGTTGGGTGCGCATGAGGCGATCGTACCGGGCCTGGCGAACGCGGCGGGGCACCTGATCTTCCATGAGGGCGCTGGGGGTGCCTTCTTCTTCGGAGAAGGGGAAGGCACCGAGGCGATTAAAGCGAAGGCGTTCGGCTCCTTGAACGAGGTAATCGAAATGTTCGTCGGTTTCGCCGGGGAAGCCGGTGATGAAGGTTGTGCGCAGGGCGATGCCGGGGATGGTGTGGCGGAGGTTTTCGAGGGCGTCGAGGGTTTTGACTTCCCGGTGGGGGCGTTTCATGCGGTGCAGGACTTCGGGGTGGAGGTGCTGCAGGGGCATGTCTATGTAGCGGCACATTTTATTGCTGGCCTGGAAGGCGTCTAAAAACTTTGCGTTGAGGCCGCCGGGATAAAAGTAAAAGAGACGAATCCAGAACTCGCCGGGGAGGGCGGAGATGTCTGAGATCAGCTCTGAGATGCCGTAATCGCGACCGTACAGGTCTTTGCCGTAGTCGCTGGTGTCCTGGGCGACGAGATTGATTTCTTTTACGCCGCGACTGAGGAGGAGTTTGGCTTCGGCGACGAGGATTTCTCGGGCGACGCTGCGCAGGCGGCCTTTGAAGGAGGGGATGGCGCAGAAGGAGCAATTGTGATTGCAGCCGTCGGCGATTTTCAAGAATGCATGGGGTGCCTGGGGCCCGAGCTGTTTGCGGGGCAGGCCGCCTTCGCGTACGGCGACGACGGGTAGCTCTTGGATCAGATTATAGGGGGAGGTGGCGTCGGGGGGTGATTGAACCAGGCGCAGGACTTTATCGAATTCGCCTACGCCCATGAAGCCGTCGACTTCGGGCAGTTCCTGGACGAGGGACTCGCGGTAGCGCTGGGTGAGGCATCCCGCTACGAAGACACGGCAACGGCCCAGTCCCTGTTCGAGGCGCTCCTGCTTGTGGTCGATCCAGGAGATAATGCTTTCGATGGACTGTTGCTTTGCGGATTCTACGAAGCCGCAGGTGTTGATGAGGACGGCGTCGAGATCGGCGTCGAGATTTTCGTCGGCGTCGGCCTCTGCGCGTACCACTGTGGCACCGGTTTCAGCTAACAGGCCGGCCATGTATTCGTTGTCGACGGTGTTCTTGTCGCACCCTAATGTAACTATACCAATTTTCATAAAAGCAACCGCTGTTGGATTGCACTGGCGGCGGCTTTTGATTCACGTTGCAACTGCGGCTAATGATGGTGTGGGTTAGCGGTGGAGCCACATCCGCAAGATGGAGAGAAGCTGCTCAGCGTCTACGGGTTTGGTCAGGTAGTCTGATGCGCCGACCTCGATGCATTTTTCGCGGTCGCCGCGCATGGCTTTGGCGGTTACGGCGATGATGGGCAGGGATTTAAACTGTGACATGGAGCGGATGCGCTGTGTGGCTTCGTAGCCGTCCATGCCGGGCATCATAATATCCATCAGGACGATATCGACATTGGGCTGGCGCTCCAACATTTCGATGGCCTGTTCGCCACCTTCAGCGGTCATCACCTGCATTTTGTTGCGTTCGAGGAGGCTGGAGAGGGCGAAAACATTGCGGGGGTCATCATCCACGACGAGGACGCGTTTTCCGGAGAGGATGAGGGCGGGATCGCTGAGTTTTTCGAGGGTTCGCTGTTTGGCCTCAGACAGTGCGGTGATGGGACGATGGAGGAAGAGGGTGGTTTCGTAGAGGAGGCGTTCGGGGGAACGGACGTCTTTCAGGATGACGGAATTGGCGAGTTTGTTGAGCTCAATTTCTTCGTCGCGAGTGAGGTCTTTTCCAGTGTAAACGATGATGGGGACTGATTCCACATGGGGTTCGCGCTGGAGGGCTTCGAGGGCTTCAAAGCGTTTAATTCCAGGGAGAAGCAGGTCTAAGACGATGCAGTCGAACTTTTTCTGGCGCACATGTTTGAGGGCTTCGTCAAGGTCGACCGCGGTTTCAATTTTGATATCGTCACCGCTGATGAGGTCGACGATGCTGTTGCGTTGATTATCGTCGTCTTCCACAACCAGCAGGTGGCGTTCGTTGGAACACATGAATCGTCCTACGGTGGAGAATGCTTCATCGATGATTGTGCGGCTGACTGGTTTAATCAGGACATCGTATGCGCCGCGCTTGATACCGCGGGCTCGTTCGTCATCGACGGTGATTACGACGACGGGAATGTGGCGGGTCTGGAGGTCGGATTTTAGACGTTCGAGAAGGGTCCATCCGTCTACATCGGGAAGGTGGATATCGAGTGTGATGGCGTCAGGATGGAAACCATGAGTGAGGGCAATGCCGCTGTCGCCCCGGCTGGCGACGAGACCTTTGAAGTCATGTTCGCGGGCGACCTCCAGCAGGATTTTTGCGAAGCTGGGGTCGTCTTCGATGATCAGCATGACGCAGTCACCGGCCTGAATGTTGTTGCGGTCGTCGGTGAGTTCCACGCCGACCTGGCGCAGGTATTCGGAGCGGGTGGAGGGAGTGTAGGCGGTACGGGGCTGGGAAGATTCCATTTTGATTGGCGGGCGGGGTTCGACGATTTTTGGAATCAGGCCGAGACTGCCGCCTTCTTCGGGGCTGAATTCGGGGGTGCCTACGTAATGCAAGGGCAGGAAGAGGATGAATTCGCTTCCGCGACTTGGGGTGCTGTGGAGAGTAATTTCTCCGCCCAGCATGAGGGCGATTTCGCGGCTGATGCTCAGGCCCAGGCCGGTGCCGCCGTACTTTCTGTTGGTGGATCCTTCGGCCTGCTGGAAGGCTTCGAAGATGATGCGCTGCTTATCCAGCGGGATGCCGATGCCTGTATCGCGCACGACGAACTGAACGACAGTTTCGGCATGGCTGAGGACGGGGTGATGAGAGCTGAAGCCATCGCGCGCGGGCTGGATCTGGAGGGTGATCTGGCCTTTTTCGGTGAATTTAAAGGCATTGGCCAGGAGGTTTTTAAGGACCTGCTGGAGGCGTTTGCTGTCGGTGAAGATGGTCGCGGGCAGGTCGTTGTCGATCTGGATTACGAAGGGAAGCTGTTTCATTTCGCCTACGGGGCGGAATGTGCGTTCGACGAATTCGCGAATGCTGTCGAATGTGATTTCGGCGAGGTCGAGGTGGACGGTGCCGGACTCGATTTTGGAGAGATCCAGGATGTCGTTGATCAGGGAGAGGAGATCGCTGCCGGCGGAGTTGATGGTGTTGGCGTATTCTACCTGACGGTTGGAGAGGTTGCCATCGGGGTTTTCGGCGAGCTGGTTGCTGAGGATCAGCAGGCTATTGAGGGGGGTGCGCAACTCATGGCTCATGTTGGCGAGGAATTCGGATTTGTAGCGGGAGGTGAGAGCAAGCTGTGAGGCTTTCTCTTCCAGCTCTTCTTTGGCGAGCTGGACTTCGCGGTTTTTACGCTCGACTTCGGCGTTCTGTTCGACGAGCTGGCGGGCTTTCTGTTCGAGTTCGATGTTGGTCTGCTGGAGTTCGCCCTGCTGTTTCTGGAGTTCGACTGCGAGGGTCTGGGACTGCTGGAGGAGTTGTTCTGTGCGCATGTTTGTTTGGATGGTGTTGATTACGATGCCGACGGAATCCATGAGCTGATCGAGCAGGGAAAGGTGGGTTTCGCTGAAGCGTTCGAAGCTGGCGAGTTCTACGACGGCTTTGAGTTCGTTTTCAAACAGAACGGGGAGGACAACGATATTTGCGGGATTTCCGCGGCCGAGGCCGGATTGGACTTCGAGGAATTCTTCGGGTACATTGGTGAGGAGAATGCGTTTTTTCTCGAGGGCCGTCTGACCGATGACGCTTTCGCCGAGGCCGAATTCGTTGGCGAGGTGACGGCGGTTGCTGAAGGCATAGCTGGACAGGAGGCGGAGGGTGGGTTCGTCGCCGGATGTTTCATCCAATATGTAGAATAGGCCGTGCTGGGCATTGATGACGGGGGCAAGTTCGCTTAGTACGAGGCGGGCGACTTCGAGGAGGTTTCGCTCGCCCTGAAGCATGCGTGTGAATTTTGTGAGGTTTGTTTTGAGCCAATCCTGCTCCATATTTTTCAGACTGGTTTCGCGGAGTCTGACGATCATCTGGTTTATGTAATTCTTTAGTTCTTCCACTTCGCCTGCGGCGGAGATGTTAATGGTGCGGGTGAGATCACCTTCGGTTACGGCCGTTGCTACGGTGGCGATGGCTCGAAGCTGTGTGGTCAGGGAGAGGGCGAGCTGGTTAACATTATCGGTTAGGTCTTTCCAGGTGCCGGAGACGCCGGACACATAGGCCTGACCGCCCAGTTTTCCTTCGGTGCCCACTTCGCGGGCGACGCGGGTGACTTCGGAAGCGAAGGAGCGGAGCTGATCCACCATGTTGTTGATGGTGTCTTTCAGTTCCTGGATTTCGCCTTCAACGTCTACGGTGATTTTGCGGGAAAGGTCACCGTTTGCGACGGCGGTGGTTACAGTGGCGATATTACGAACCTGGGTGGTGAGGTTGTTTGCCAGCATGTTTACGCTGTCAGTGAGGTCTTTCCAGGTACCGGATACACCCTGCACCTGTGCCTGACCGCCCAGCTTGCCTTGCACACCCACTTCGATTGCCACGCGGGTGACTTCTGAGGCGAAGGAGCGGAGTTGATCCACCATGGTGTTGATGGTGTTTTTGAGTTCGAGGATTTCGCCTTTAACATCTACGGTAATTTTGCGAGAGAGGTCGCCATTTGCCACGGCGGTGGTTACGGCGGCGATGTTACGGACCTGGGTGGTGAGGTTGTTTGCCAGCATGTTCACGTTGTCGGTGAGGTCTTTCCAGGTGCCGGAGACGCCCTGCACTGTGGCCTGGCCGCCCAGTTTTCCGTCGATACCCACTTCTCGGGCGACGCGGGTGACTTCTGAGGCGAAGGAGCGGAGCTGATCCACCATGACGTTGATGGTGTTTTTCAGCTCTTGCACTTCACCGCTGGCGTCGACTGTGATCTTGCGGGAGAGGTCGCCGTTTGCGACGGCTGTGGTTACTTCGGCGATGTTTCGGACCTGGCTGGTGAGGTTGCCAGCCATCATGTTAACGCTTTCGGTGAGGTCTTTCCAGGTGCCGGAGACGCCTTCCACTGTGGCCTGGCCGCCCAGTTTGCCTTCGGTGCCTACCTCGCGAGCTACGCGAGTTACCTCGGCAGCGAAGGAGCTTAGCTGATCCACCATGGTGTTGATGGTGTTTTTGAGTTCCTGGACTTCGCCGCTGGCATCTACGGTGATCTTGCGGGAGAGGTTTCCTTTTGCGACGGCGGTGGTTACCTGGGCGATGTTTCGCACCTGGCTTGTGAGGTTTGCGGCCAGAAGGTTTACGTTGTCGGTGAGGTCTTTCCAAGTGCCGGAGACACCGGGCACGTTGGCCTGACCGCCGAGGCGACCGTCGGTTCCTACTTCGCGAGCCACGCGGGTAACTTCTGCTGCGAACGAACGGAGCTGATCCACCATGACGTTGATGGTGTTTTTGAGTTCCTGGACTTCGCCGCTGGCGTCTACGGTGATTTTGCGGGAGAGATCGCCTTTTGCGACGGCGGTGGTTACTTCGGCGATGTTTCGTACCTGGGTTGTCAGGTTATTGGCGAGGGTGTTTACGTTATCTGTGAGGTCTTTCCAGGTGCCGGAGACTCCCTGCACGTGGGCCTGGCCGCCGAGACGGCCTTCAGTGCCCACTTCGCGGGCTACGCGGGTCACTTCCTGAGAGAACGAGCCGAGCTGATCAACCATGGAGTTTACGGTGACTTTAAGGTCGAGGAACTCTCCGCGCACATCGACGGTTACTTTTTTGGAAAGGTCGCCTTTGTGGACTGCTTTGGTTACTTCGGCAATGTTACGTACCTGGCTGGTGAGATTGGCGGCCATCATGTTAACGCTGTCGGTCAGGTCTTTCCAGGTGCCGGCGACACCGCGCACTTTTGCCTGGGCTCCGAGGATTCCATCGACGCCTACCTCGCGAGCCACGCGGGTTACCTCGCTGGCAAACAATCCAAGCTGATGAACCATTGTGTTTACCGTGCGGGCGGTGCGGAGGTATTCTCCCTGGAGTTTCCGTCCGTTCATTTCGGTGTCGACCTCTTCATGGAGGTCGCCTTTTGCGACGGCACCGATGACGCGGGTTACTTCACTCATGGGGTGGACGAGGTCGTCCATCATCTCATTGATGTTATTGGAAAGATCGTACCACGAGCCGGTGGTTTCTGCGAGTACGATGCGACGGTCCAGTTTGCCTTCATGGCCTACTTCCCGCCGAACGCGGGCGGCTTCCATGCTGAGGCGCTGCATGTTTTCGAGGATGTCGTTGAGAGCATCTGCCACACGGCCCGATGTGCCGGTCCAAGTGGAGGGCAGACGCACCTCGAAGTCTCCTCGTCGAAAGTCCATGAGGGCGGTGAGGAGGGTATCGAGATCCAGAGGAACCTCGCGCACTGCTTCCTCGGTCGTCAGTTGGCTGCCTGCTATCAGGTTTTCTCCGTTAGATACTTCAGACTTCTTGCGCTTCGGGTTCGTGGGTCTGTTGCTCATGAACTATTATTTCCAGATGTTAAAGATTTAACATGGCCTCGAAGGAAAACCAAAGAGGAGAAAGGGTGGCCATCACTTGTGCAATGCAAGGCCACTACCGGCCATAATCAAGTAAGAAATGACCTTATAAGGAGGCGGGTTTGATCATGCTGAAGTTAGAATGTTAACTGATGGACTTTTGTGCCGGGATAAGCCCGTCGAGCAGCTCTTCTGCGGAGGTGAAAGTGAAGTCAGGCTGAGAGGTTTCGTTGTCAGGCTCGGCTTCACTGTAGCTGGCCAGTTTGATGCTTTCGGCGTAGTGTTTTTGGAATTCCGTTTCTGGAGACCATTCACGTTTGTCGTAGCCCAGTCGCAACCAGGCGGTTTTCATGCCCACTTTTTTGGCTGGAATGATGTCGTTGTCGATGCGGTCGCCGACCATTAGGGTTTGGTGGGCGGGGAGGCCGGATTTTTCGATGGCCCATTCGTATAGCTTTGGGTCGGGCTTATAAAGGCCCAGGGCGTCGCTGAGGGCTATTACTTCGAAGTACTGACGCAGGCCGCGCTCTACGAGAACGTCTTCCATTTGCTCGGGCTGATTAGCGATAATTCCAAGGCGATAATGGTTTGCGAGGCGCTCTGGCACGTCGTTCATGGACTTTATGGCGGGGCTTAGTTTGCTCCACTGGCAGTACATGGCATCGCGGACGGCTTTCTGCCAGACTTTGAATTCGGCTTCGGGCACGTACTGGGCTACGAAACTCCACAATCCTCCCCCCTGCTGGATGTGTTCGGTGCGCAGGCGGAAGAATTCTTCCGGGGACATCCTGGTGCCGTCTGCGGTTATCCGTTTGTATAGCTCTTCGTATGCAAAACAGCCGGAAGGGTCGTCTGAGACGAACACATTTCCGGCGTCGAAAAATATCATTTTAATCTGGGAAAGGTCAATCATACCAAGGGGGTACCACTGGTTGTGGGAATCAATCAGTGGGGCGGTGCGGGATGGCGGCGAGGTGCATTAGGGATTAAAATTTTCGGTATGCGGGGGTCATGGCCGCTGTCTTCAGGCCCAACTTGTGCTACGATCTATTTGGATTTTTTCCAAAGTAAAAAACTGTAATTTGCTGGAGGCAAAAACGTGAAATCATTCCTGCTTAAACCGGCCTGCACAGGGGGGCTTAGTGTTGCTCTTGTGGCGGCTGTGTGTACTGCTCCTGCCGTGGCTGCTCCCCCAGTCATGCTGGAGGACACTTATTTTCAGGCCAGTATTGGCGATATTCCGGGGGCGATTGATGAGGTGGCTGACCTTATCTCGAAAGTTCAGCCGAGCATGGATCGTCAGGCGGTGCGGGCAAACCTGGGCCGGATGGTGGGAGATAATGATCTGTCCACTTTCCCGGCTGGTTCTGGCATCATGCTGGTTGTTCCGACCAGCGGCAAAGAGTATTTTATGCTGGAGACGGCTGACGGGAAGGCTCAGTCGGTTATTGACAGCATTTCCCCGCGTTCGCCGTGGGCTTTCAAGGCTCCTGCACCTAACCTGATTTTGGGGTCGCGTACAGAAGAAGGGCTGAGTGCTGTTACTGACGCGCAGACTTCTGCGGTGGCTGAGCTGTTGCAGGATAATAATGACAAGTTTCTTAATATCCTTATAGATGCGGACCGTCTGACGGCGGATAAGGGTCAGGCTTTGCGGGACCGGGTGGAGCGGCAAATTGATGAGCTTCGGAAGCGGAATGATAAACACACGACTGCTTCGGCGACCGTTATGCGTATGGCCTCGAACTTTATACTGGCGGTGGGCAAACGGCTTGATGTGGCTACGCTGAAGATTGATGTTAATGAAGATGGCATTTTGTTTGACCGGGCGGGTTGGGCGAAAAATGGCATTCAGCTGGATTCGCCGGAGGGTCCGACCCCGGATGATCTGCGTGGCCGGCTCAATGTGCCGCAGCGCGCTTTCCTGATTTTTGATCATCACCTGGATACTCAGTCGATGATGCGGGGCCTTGGTCCGATCTTCCGTGAAATTCTTGAAGGTGTTGACCTGACGCAGCAGGAGCGGGCGGAGCTGGAAGAAATATGGACCTTGGCCGCCCAGGCTTATGGTGATACTTTCGTGGGCTGGTATAACCCTGGCAGCAACGAAATTGATGGTGAGACGGTAGTTTCTTTGAATGACGCAGAAGCAGCCGCCCGGGAATCGCGGATGGAAGTCGAAAGCGCTAACAGTGGTGCCGCGAACAAACTGCATCGACTGATGGGGAAAGAAACCAGCGTAACTTTGCAGGAGAATGTTCGTGAGGTGGCGGGTGCACAGGTGAATGAGTTCGCTCACACGGTGGAGAACCTGAAAGACACCCGGTCGGACAACAATAAGAGTTATACCCGCAGTGGCGCTTATGCGATCCACGACAACCTGATGTCTGTTGCGGTGGGTAGTGTTAATATCGACAACCTGCTTGAGAACAGCCCTGCCGGCAGCAGCGGTCGCAGCGTGGTTTCACGGGAGCATCTGGAGGATGGCGGGTTTATGTATATGGATCTTTACCCGGGTGCTTTGCTGGCGTCGCTGGAACAGGAAAGTGCCAAGCGATTTGCGGGGCGTATTGGCAACGCGGCGATTTATACTGGTAACTATGTGGACCAGGAAAAGCTGCGGGGACTGGTTTTGGTGCCTACGGAAATGCTGGTTAATATTGCTCATGGTGTTCGTGATGCAATGCAACCTGGTGATCCCCTGACGGAGCTTAACCGGAATCGTCCTACCACTGGAACCCAGGCTCAGACTACGGGATCTCAGACAAACTAAGTTTTCCAGTTGCCTGGAAACGACAAAACTCCCGGGAGCGGACTCCCGGGAGTTCTTTTTTTCAAACAGATTGTCAGCCGGGCTTATGCGGAATAAGCGGGCTTTCCGTCGAAGTCGTACAGGTTCTGAGTCTGGATGAAATCAACTCCGGCCTGGGCCAGGGCGTTGATTACTTCCACAACCTGTGCGGGGGTGACTTCTGCACCTTCTTTGCCTTGGTAACGGGCTCTCCAGTGATCCACCAGCATGGTGTCGGTGGTCACGTCAGGCCATACTTTCTGGCCGCGGTTGCTCAGATACTTGAAATCAAGGGGGGTCTGAACACCACGAAGCTTTTCTCCGAGCTCGGCAGGGTTTTTGGTTTTGAAGTCGACAAAGACGTCAACGCCGACCAGTTTTTTGCCTGTATCCTGGCCGACTGCGCCGGCGCTGGTGGCGACCTGAGGAGCAGAGGTGTAGCTGACGGGCTTCAGCTTTTCAGGCTTCTGACCTACGCGGGCTACGACGGCTTCGGCAAACTCACGGGTTCCGACTTTCTGCGTGCTGGTTTCTTCGTCATACAGGTCGTAGGTGTGAATGCCGTCTTCCAAGGTTTTGAGCCATGCGTTGTGCGCTTTTTCAGCGGCTTCGAGCTGACCGATGTGGACCAGCATTTGAACGGCGCCGAGGAACAAGCCGGAGGGGTTGGCGAGGTTCTGGCCGGCACGACGTGGGGCGCTGCCGTGAATGGCTTCAAACATGGCGCAGCCTTCGCCGATGTTGGCGGAGCCGGCAAGGCCGACTGACCCGGCAATTTCTGCGGCTACGTCGGACAGGATGTCTCCATAAAGGTTAGGCAGAAGTACGACGTCGAAGTTTTCAGGCTTATTGGCCATCTTGGCGGCACCGATGTCGATGATCCAGTGTTCTTTTTCAATTTCAGGATATTCCGCACCGACTTCATCAAACACCTGGTGGAAAATGCCGTCAGACATTTTCATGATGTTATCTTTTGTGAAGCAGGTTACTTTTTTGCGGCCATACGCGCGGGCATACTCAAAGGCATACCGGGCGATTTTCTCGGAACCGGGACGGCTGATAAGTTTGAGGGTCTGGTAGACGTCGTTTGTCTGACGATACTCGATGCCTGCGTAAAGGTCTTCCTCGTTCTCGCGAATCACCACAATATCCATATTGGGGTGTTTGGTGCGAACGTAGGGTGCGTAGGAAACGCAAGGACGTACGTTGGCGTAAAGACCAAAGGTTTTTCGGGTGGTTACGTTAAGACTTTTAAAGCCGCCGCCCTGGGGGGTGGTGATGGGGGCCTTCAGAAAGACTTTCGTCCGACGAAGCGATTCAAATGCTTTGGGCTCGATGCCTTCGGCAATGCCGCGCTCATAGACTTTCTCGCCGATCTCGATCGTCTCAATATCTAGCTTCGCACCGGCCGCCTGGATGATGGCCAGTGTCGCTTCCATAATCTCCGGGCCGATACCGTCGCCGTAAGCAACGGTAATAGGTGTACCTTGCGACATCTGATTCCTTTCTTATCGCGCTATGAAGTTGCAATTTATGCGAATCACTCCATATTAAACCCTTGCGAAGGCAAATTCGCGCAATCAGAAAAAATGTGGCTTGCCATCAGGGACCGGTCTTGATCACGGTCTTCAGGGTAATAAAGGTGATTTCAGCTACGTGGTAACAATCTAACCTCAATTTTTTTGTCGAATAAAGGTAATGCGCAGCCGGCGGACGTGCAAATTTTGTGCGTCGGCGGATCCGAAAGGTATATCTGGCACAATGACAATTCTGTTTTTCATCGTTCTTATCATCTACATCATTTTGTGTGGCACGTTGGTTTCGCTTGTCCTCATGCAGGAGGGCAAAGGCGGCGGCCTGACGGGCACCATGGGCGCCAGTATGGGTGAAACTTTTGGATTTGGCGGTGCCAGCAAACAGATTCGCCGTTATACCGCTTATTGTGCTACAGCGTTTCTGATCATGACGATCATACTGACGTTTGTGGCTGAAGCGACTTTCCGTAAATCGGCTTATGACTTTATTGGCGCAGATGCGCCGGCTCCGGCGACGACTGTTCCGGGGATTGCTCCGACTGGTGATCCTGCACCTGGCGCAGAGGTTGCGCCCGGGGTGGTTGTTCAGGAGGCGCCTGTTGAGGCTGAAGCGGCTCCAGCTCCGGAAGCTGCTGGTACGGAAGTGCCGGCTGAGGCTGTGGCTCCGGCTCCGGAAACACCTGACTCCCCTGTAATTGAAGCTGCGCCTGAGGCGGCTCCTGCTGAAGAAGCGGCTCCAGCCCCGGCTGAGGCAACACCAGGGGTTTAATCCCCTGGTATGGGTGGAACCCTGCCATGCCTTTCGAAGATATCGAGGTCCGTATCGCCAAGGACGGCACTGTTTATCTCAAGGTTGATAATATTTCCGAGGATCGAATTCGCGATCTGCGGGAGTTTCTCGAAGAGGAAATTGGGCCGATCCAGCGGCTGGAGGTGGTTCAGCGTCCTGACTGGGACAAACCAGCTCAGCAGGCCGCGGAAGACTCTGCGAAAAATGCGGAAGAAATTCATCTGCACCGCCACCGGTAAAGTGGGCGCGAGACTATGATCGTCTGCCCTGTCTGCGAGTTCCGAAATCCTGACGCTAATGAGCAATGCTTTCGCTGCTCAGCTATTTTGAAGCGTAATGCGGATTTTGTGGATGAGGCTTTTAAACGGGCGGACAAGAAAGCCAGCTCTCACCTGAGAGGCCAGCTATGGCGGGCACCCTTGGAACGAATTCAGTCTCACCGGTGGGTTCAGCGTCTTAATGAGTACGAGGAGTATGATCCGGGCCGTTATCGATATCCGTTTACGGCAGGGCTTTTATCGATTCTTTTGCCCGGGCTGGGCCATCTTTATGCGGGGCAGCCGGTTAAAGGCAAAGCGCTTATCCCTGTGGGGATTGCTTTTTATGTGATTGCGGTTTTGACGCTGACTCAGCCGTGGTCAAATTACTTCCTGTTTGGGATGATGCTTTTCTGGATGGTAATCTGGGGAAGCAGTGTGGCGGTGGCGTTGACTTTGAACGGGGCCTCTACCGTTAGACGACATGTGATTGCGTTGTTTTTTGCGGCGATGTTCCTGGTGGGCATGGCAGGTATGCTTGGGCAGTTTTTCGGCCTGACGGTGATCAGTCTGCAGAAGATTACCTCCAGCAATATGGCACCTGCCCTGGTGAGAGGTGAGCGGGTTCTTTTCTCGCCGGTCCCGCTCTGGTATCGTGAGCCGCACAATGATGAAGTGATCATGTTTGATCCACCGCGGTTCACTGCTGAAAGGGCTGGGGAGGTTGCCAATACTGTTGTGTCTATTAACATCAGGCGGTATTATCAGCGGGTACTTGGCAGGGAGGGGGATCATTTGCGCAAGGTGGGTGATCAAATCTGGCGCAATAGACAGTTGCTTGGAGCAGACCAGTTGCCTTTTGGGTTGGAGGTCATGGGTGATTTTGATTTGATTGTGCCGAAGGATCGTCTTTTTGCGCCCGTTACGCGGATACCTGAGCCGGATATGATGGCGGCATTTACGGGGGCGCCCAATGTCCGCTATTATGGGGAACCCGGATATGCTTTCATTGGGTGGGAGGGTTCCCCATTTATCGGGAGTGATATTGTGGCGGAGGTTGGGATTGCTGTGGTGAACCCACCAGAGCGCCGCCGCTGGCTTCGTTAATGGGAGGATCATCCACGGACTGGCTGGGGTTTGTGGGCGAATCTTCCAGTTTATAATAGTCTTCGATGGCTTTTCGTGTCACATCGGGGTGATCGGTGGCAAATGCCATAAATCCGAGGTCGAGCATTTTCCAGTATATATCTGGGGTGTTTGCGCCCCATGGGAGTGTTTGATAAAGTATCCCGTGCTGCCGCAGGGTTTCTCCGGCGTCAATCAGGTATTTGTCGGGAACCGTAAACGGATCTGTTGAGCGGCGATTGATGTTGTTTACTTCTATGCCCGGGCGAGTATTGCCGTGAATCTGAACCTGGGTGATTCCTTCAAAATGTCTTTCTTTAGCTGCTTCAAATTTTGTGATTTGCTCCTGACCCGTTTTACCGCCAATCCAGAGAAGGGTTTTACCGCCAGGGACCAGGCGTTGCCATTGTACCAATTCATCCTGGCGCGGTGAAGCCAGAATCACCTGCGGCCCAATATTGTGCTTGTTTACCAGCGCGGCCAAGGCTGGGAAATCCACCTGCTTAATGTCCATATAGAGAATGCGTTCGGGCTTGCCGACGAGTTCTGCCAGGATTTCGTCCATGGTGTTCACGCGGCGGCCTTCGAAATCTTCGCCTTTCCATGAACCGACATCTAGCTTGCTCAATTCCTCCCAGGTCAGATCCTTCACGCCTTTGTCGGCTAATTCAGGCGGAACGTCTTTCACAACCCGCTTAAAGTTGGCATCATGAAAAGCGACAATAACGCCGTCGCTCGTTGTGCGGACATCGCTTTCGGGGTATGTGTTTAGGCTCCATCCAATCTCGAAAGCATGAATCGTGTTTTCTTCCGCCAAGACTCCTGCGCCGCGGTGGCTTTGGACCACGACATTTTCGGGCGACAAATGCTGGCGGACATTCCAACTGGAACGAAGTGGTTCGGAAGTGGTTTCTGCCATGCTGACGGCGACGGACGCTGCCAGCGCGAAAAGCATCCATTTTTTCAAACTTCATTTCCTCCGATGCAGATCTCATTGGTTATGAAGCAGAAAACCTGTTCGCGGCGCTTGTCCAGTAATCATTGAGTGGTTTGGCCCGATTAAGGGCATGAACAATCTGGGCGGTATCTGAGTAAATTGTCGCACTGTGCTCACCAAACGTGTAATTCCCTGCCTCGACGTAAAAGATGGCCGTGTGGTCAAAGGCGTCAATTTTGTGAACCTTGTGGATGCGGGTGACCCTGTGGAAGCTGCTGTGGCTTATGATAAGGCCGGTGCTGACGAATTGGTTTTTCTGGATATTACCGCCAGTCACGAGCGTCGGGGGACGATGTTGGATGTAGTGCGTGCCACTGCTTCGAAAGCGTTTATTCCTGTGACAGTGGGCGGCGGAATTCGTAATCTTGACGATATTAATGCTTTGCTTCGTGCGGGGGCTGACAAGGTTTCTTTGAACACGATCGCTGTTGAAAACCCGGAGTTTGTTAAGGAAGCCTCGGCGCGATTCGGTGCGCAATGCATTGTGGTGGCTATTGATGCGAAGCGTTCAGATAACCCTGAGATGAAGTTTGAAGTTTACACCCATGGCGGACGCCAGGCTCGTGGCATTGATGCTGTCGAATGGGCTCGCAAAATGGAAAACTATGGAGCTGGCGAAATCCTGCTGACCAGCATGGATCGCGATGGGACCAGGGATGGCTATGACCTTGAGCTGACCCGGGCGGTTAGTGAAGCGGTTAGCATTCCGGTGATTGCTTCAGGGGGCGTTGGCGGTTTGCAGCACTTGGCGGATGGTATCCTGGAGGGCAAGGCAGATGCCGTCCTGGCTGCGTCTATTTTCCACTTTGGCGATCACACCGTGCGCGAGGCCAAGGAATTCCTGGCCGATAAAGGTATACCCGTCCGGTTGCAGTAATGATGCGGAGGTTGACCGGGCGGATAACAGTTTTCTTGCTGCTGGTGATCCCTTCTTATCTTTACGCGAGCACGGCGGCGGAAGATCCGGTGGCGCGCCAGGCTCTTATCAGCGCGATGACGGGCAACGACGACGGCTTGCGCAATGCTTATTGGCAAGCGAATCAGCGGCCGGCGACGGTTTCCGGTTCGATCAATCTGGCCGAGTCGATTCATTATCTTTTTAACTCCACGCGATCTAATCGGGATGAGTTTCTTGCGGGGCAGGAAATTTTAGCGGCTAACACTCGCAATAAGGAATGGCGAAACCGGGTGATTTTGAGTCTGCTTTCTGATGAAATTTACGAGTTAAACCGCTTGGAAGGGCAAAACCGGTTTAATAAATATACCCGCATTTTCAATCGCGTCAGTACGAGTCTCAGTCAATTGGTTATGCTTCAACCTCAAGCTGCGGCGTCGCTGTTGTGGGATGGGGTCTACAGTGTACGACAGGGTCGCAAGAGCACCGTCAAAGAGAGAAAGATGGTGTACCTGAGCGAGAAGTTTCTGAAAAAATATCCAGATGCTCCCGAGCGGGTCGAGGTGGTGGCTCTTCGCGAAGAGCTGAAAACTAAAATGTTAAATGATCGCTATAAGGCGCTCGTAACTGCGGGAAAAACTGCGGTGGGCGACGGGCAGTTTCAGTTGGCGGAATGGCACCTGGAAAAGGCGAACCTGCTGAACCCTGCTGAGGAAGACACCCGTAACCTTTTGGCGCAGGCACGATCATTGAAGGTTCGTTATGAGGAGGTGCGGGGTTTGACGTTGGGAGTTTCGGCGTCAGAGATGCAGATGTCCCCTCAGCAGATTGAGGCGTTTGGAAAAATCGCCCGGGCGCTGGTAAAAGGGGATGTTACTACGCTGGACCAAGTTCGTAATGGTGTACCTTATGTCTGGGACAGCGTGGATTACGCTTATGCGGCTATATCTGAGCAACGTGGCGAACACGAAATGGCTATTTCGCGGTTGCAGACCCTGGCTGGTTCCGCCCCGGAAAGTCCTGGTGGACGCGCGGCGACGAAGCTTTTGGATAATCCTAATTTTAATCTGAACGAACACTATCGTGCTGCTCTTGAGAAGATGGCGTCTGACAAGACAAAGTTCATCTGGACAGGGCGTCGCACACGAGACGAAACGGTCTATGCCACAGGCAACGTGATGATACAGTCGGCCAGCAATCCTGTCGGGGTGCCGGTCCTGTTTGGCATGGACGCCGCGGTTCGCGCGATCAGCGAACAGTTCCGAACGCAAGTGAGCGTGGAGGGAGTTATTGATTCCGGTGCAAAATACCTGCGCCGCTATCCGAATTCTCCTCGCAAACAGGAGATCACTCGTCAGCTTGCGGAGCTTACCCGGAAAGCGGGTGATTATCACCGCAGTCAGGACTATCTGGAAGAAAGTGGCGTGACTGCCGGCAAAGAACTGGATAAGTTGAAAGAGAATCAGGCGGTGGCTCTGTTTGAGCAGATCCGTCAGAGCTATGACCTGGTGCAACGTCGGAAGCTTTTGCAAAAAATGGCTGACGAATACCCGGAAACGAAAATCGCTCAGAAAAATTTGCAACGGGAATGGGCGAAGTTGCCTCCCTCGCTGGCGGATGATACTATTATTCTGCCGGGCAGGGCTATTGGCCGTGATCAGCAACTGGGTGCCTACCTGGGCATCCCGGCGCATCTGGCCGATGGGCGTAATGGTAATGGTGAACTGACTGAAGAAGGTGTTGCCCTTACTCCCAGTGCCGGCGTGGTTGAGTATAAATTGCGGGGAGAGAACAACTGGCGGCGGGTGGGCATGCATGAACAGGGCCGCGATGTGATCCTGTCGGCGGCTCGTCAACTTCGGACCGACTTCCTAAATTCAGAAGAAGGGAAGCAGCTCCTTTTCAGGCAACGGCTTCCCTTCTCCATTGAGGGGGGTGTCGGCGGAGGCGGCGTGGATATCGCCCCGCAGATCCTTCCTTATTCTACTTCGGCGGAAGATAACCGCCGTTTTAATTAACCGGCTTGTTCCATTCCGCCGCCCATTGAACTGTGGTCGGGCGTGTCTGCGTGGGGAAATCCTGCGGCAGCCTGTTCTTCATAGGCTGCCAAGACGGTCCGTTCCACATAGTCCCTGGTTTCCTGATTTAGTGGATGGGCCACGTCCCGGAAAATCCCGTCTTTACCCCTGCGGCTGGGCATGGCCACAAAGCGACCATTGTTGCCCTCGATAATCTTTAGGTCTTTGATGATAAAAGAGTTGTTAAGAATCACAGAAGCAAAGGCACGCAGTTTATCGTCCCCCCCAGTAAAGGGGCGGATTGTTACACCAGTTATCTCAATTGAGGCCATGATGCTATCTCCAAACTCATGAAGTGAACTCTGGGAGTGTCGTTGGTTTTACTCGCATGAGTTTCTAAGGCAAAATATGTGCACAACTGAGAATCAGGTGGTGGAAGCCAGCACGCCCCCTGTGGCACGGGCTGCTTCTCGCGCCGATGCCTCATCTTTAAAAAGCCCGGCTACAGTGGAGCCACTGCCGCAGAGAAATGCTCGAAGACAGCTTTCTCTTTTCAAGCGACTTAGGGATTTTTGAAACCAGTCATACTGAGCGGCGAAGAGATCGAAGTCGTTCTGGATCAATGTTGCGAGGAGATTTGCGTTGCCATCCGACAGCGCGGATTGAAGCTGAGTTATTTTCATTTGCCAGTCTGACTCGTTTAAAACGGGCCGTGGGTGTTCATCCAGTGTACGGTATGCTTCGGCAGTGGAAACTGATGCGTCTGGCAGCAAAAGCACCAGCCAGAATTTTCTGCTGTCTGTCAGAGGTGTAATGATTTCACCACGGCCGGTTCCCTGGGCCACTCCCCTTCTTATAAAAAAGGGCACGTCAGATCCGATGCGGGCGGCGACATCTTGCAACTTCTCCAATATTGCGGGATCATTGATATCGCCCAGGTGGCAAAGGCTGGCCAGGGCCTTGATTACCGTTGCCGCATTGGAGCTGCCTCCGCCCAAGCCTCCGCCACGGGGTAACCGTTTTTGGGCGTTGATATGGACCGATGGTATCCGGCCGGGAAAGGCTTCACGACATGCTTGCCATGCTCGCCTGACGAGGTTTGTTTTGGGGTCGATATCATCGGGGAAACTTGAAAGGATGCATTCTGCGGTGCCATTTTCTAACAGGGTGACGGTTATTTCATCAGCAATGTCGAGGGCCTGATAGACGGTGTGAAGGGAGTGGTAACCGTCAGGACGGATTGGGCCCACATGTAATAGCCAATTGAGTTTCGCCGGGCTGGTCAGGGTGATTTTTTTCGAATTACTCAACGTCAAAAAGCTTCCTCCATAGTCGCCGCGGGTGCTGAACTATGTAACTGCTGTATAAAGCGCTCGATTTCCTGCTGCTCCTCTACGAGATAGGAATACTCCAAGGCCTGCCGGGCGAACTTGTCTGCATCCTCCAGTCGTCCCTGCCTTTGCAGAAATCGTGCGTATTGTAGATTGTACTGGGGGTGGGAAGGATATAATTCCAGCGCTCGCAGGATGTGTTTCTCTTCTTCCACGGGCTGGTTTGTACGCTGGAGGAGGGCTGCCATCTGACTGTTCAGGGATGCGCTTTGCGGGGCTAGTTGAATTGCCTGATCGAGTAGCATTTTTGCGCTGGAAACCCGGCCTTGAAGGAGGGCGATGTGGCTGCGAAGCTGAAAGGCTTCTGAGTCCCGGGGGCGCCACTTGGAGGCCCGGGCGGCGTATCGATCGGCTTCAATTGGCTCACCGGCGAGGAGTGCGTCATTGGCGAGAATCATCTGGTTTTTCCCGTTCAGATAGTGGACATCGACCAAAAGCAGGACAGCGAGCAAGGTGGAGATGCCGCTGATCTGAACATACGCGGGCCAGCGACTTTGGCGGCGTTTGGCTGTTGGGGCCGCACCTGTGAGACAGCCCAGGGATAATCCCATCAAACACATAAGTTCCCGCTGGGCCCAGCTTGTCTGGAGCATTCCATCAAAAAGGATTACTGCAAAAATGATCACGTGAGCTCGGAGCCATGGTGTTCGCCACTGGCGGTTTTTCCAGATGGATACCAGTACGGTGGATATGAACCAAACTACCAAGGCCAGACCGACCGCACCGTACTCAGCCCAGATATTTATGGGCCAGTTGTGAAGCTGGCGTGCTTCGCGGGCATTAGGTGATTTGAAGCGGCCGAAATAATCATTTACGCTTCCTGGTCCCAGCCCTGCGATGGGATTCAGCGCGATCATTTGACGTCCCACATCGAGGTAGTACAGTCGCTCGCGGATTGTGTCTGATCGCCAAATCCAGGCAGTCTGAGGTTCGGTATCTGTTGTTTCGGGCTGATTAGATTGCGCGGTGACTGCAGGCCCTTTTATGAGTAACAGCGCGGGGAACAGCATCAGGATTGCTAACCGTGAGCCCTGATGTTTTGCACGGATTGCGCTGAGCCAGCCTGCTGTTGCTAGACCTATAACCAATAAGACGTCCAATACCCCGCCCCGGCTGCCTGTGTAATAAATCCCCCACAGACTGGCAACGATTGACATGGCGGCTATTGCCTGCCAGGCTGGTCGCCAGCGCTTTGCGCTTATGGCGGTTTCGATTGATGCGGCGATGGCCATTGCGGCGAAGGCTGCGTAGGAGTTGGGGTCACCGAGAAAGCTAGCGACACGGCGGAGGTTTAGGTGATGCAGGAGAGCGGTCTCCGTTCGATCTGGTGACCTGTCCCCTATGGACTTTAACAAGGTATCATGGGCTTGCTGGTAAATGAAATGATACTGTATGATGGCGTAGGTGCCGCAAACCAGGCCGGCGAGGGTGAGTGCCTTGATTGCCACCTTTGCCAGGGGCTGGCCGGCGGAGCGGTGTGATACGGATCGCGTCAGCAGGAGAGCGAGGACGAAATAGCCGCCGGTCCACATCCATGTCATGACCTCATCGACGCCGTGGGCGGTGAAGCTGGCCGTTGCCCATCTTCCAAATACCCAGATGAGAAATAGTGCGCCGGGGAGGAGCGCAGGGTGATCTATTCTTATGGGACGTCTGGCGTCGCCCGCCTCGGCTGTGGCTTGTCTTGACACAAGTTGCACAGCGCATAAGGTTATTAAGCCTACCAGAAGAACGAGCAGTGCCAGGCCCATGACTGGATAGCTGAGTGGTGGAAAGCGAAGCTGTACGACCCACAGGACTACTGCCAGAATGGCGAACAAAGCAGTGCGGGTGGCTTGTGCATCAGGGCAGGGCTGTGGATTAGACGTGTGCATTGGCTGGAGCATCATAAGGGATTATCATGGGAAGTATTCTCGTAGTGTCTGCCGGGATGCCAGTCCAAAAGAATCTGGACCTGAACCGGGGGGAATTGAACGTTATCAGGAAGATGGCGGTCCGGGTTTTGCTTTACTATCGTGAATCGTTATTTCCATAATGTACGAACAAGCAAACAAACTAACTGGGGCAGATTATGCGGAAATCGGAGGAATTGGCAGGCGAGGCGACAGATGACCGGAGCCGGCGACGGGCTAAGGCCAAGGCGACTCGAAAGCTGGTAGGGGTTCGAATTGAACCGCGGCTGGTGAAGGTGATGAAGGCTGTTTCAGAGCTGCATGATTGCGCTTTGGGTGAGTTGCTGGAACAGGTCTTCTGGCATAGCATGGAGGGTGGCAATTTCTTTGCGGATGGCAGCAAAGTTTCGGCCAAGACGCGGGAGCAGATTGAAAATCTGAAGTCGGTGTACGGGGTTGATTACGACTTGGATTACTTGAGGAACAGTCCTTCAGGTGAGGGTGAGGATTAAGGGTGCGGCTTTTTATTTGAGGGCGTAGAGATAGGTTGCCATGTGGCGGGCGTGGGTTTCTGTGGCGCCTACGCTTGGCATTGTGGCGGTGTGGTCCATTTCTGTGGGATGTACGATCCAGCGGATGAGGTTTTCGGGGGTGTTGGGGAGGGTTTGTCCGATTGTTGGTCTGTTGGCGAAGCCTTTGAGGTTTGGGCCGACTACGGCGCCGCGGTTGGGCATGCCGGGGATGATGTGGCATGCGGCGCATCCGTAGCGCTTCATTAGGGCTACGCCCTGTTGGGGGTCGCCGCCTACCTTGGCGATGGCTTCGGCGTACACTTGGGAGTTATTCTGCATGAGGCTGGGGATAGCGAGGCTGAGGGCCATGGCTATGGCGGCAGCAAATGCAGCAAATACAATAACCCAGGGGGATTCAAACTTGTCCGGCTTTTTGGTCACTTCAACTGAGGACAACCAATTAGCCGGATAAGAATTCCCCCCTGGGTTGGGTTGAGATGGCTGTGGATGCGGGTTAGAATAGCTGCCAGTCGTCTATACTTGAGGCGGGTGCGTCCCGGTAATAGGTGAGATCGTCGACGTAGACAGGGAGGGTTCCGAAGTTTTTGCTGTAGAACTGGAGGTGTTTGAACTGTCTGAAGGTGTTGCGGTTTCGGACGTGGAAGGTGTCTGAATTTGTGACGCTGTTTATGAGTTTATGATCGTTCATCCAGACTTCCCAGGTCTTTTCTATGGGGTCGACTCTCAGGGTTATGTACATCCATGTGTCGAAGGCGAGGAGGCCGATTGTGTTTGAGTGGGTTGATTCGGTGATGACATCGGGGTTGTCATAGTGAACTACGGTTACGTAGTTTGAGCCGTGCGTGGGGCTGTTTCTGAACCAGACTTGTCCGATGATTTGCTGTACGTGGTAGATGCCGTAGGCACCTTGGACGTAGAGGACGTGGTGGTAGCCGTCGACCAGTTCTTCGCGGGGGATGTAGAGGGCGTATTGGACGTATTGGGCTGCTTCGGTGTAAGTTGTGTGGGAGGTGTTTCCGAGGGTTCTACCTGCGGAGGAGGCTCCGAGCTGGAGGGACTGGGTTCCGGCGAAAGGCTGGGTGTTTGAGATGGTGAATATCTCGGGGTGTGCGGTTAGCCAGTCTTCTATGCCGTTGATGGTGCTGCCGGCTGTGTAGGGGGGATCTTCGAAGGTGAAGCTGCGGTGTACGAGGCGGTCAGAGATGTCGGGTCGGGCTAGATCGGAGTCGGTTCTTTTGAAGGTTAGGGTGCCGATGGGGCGGGCTCGAAAGGCTCCGGCGGTTTCGGCGTTCCATTTGCTGTAGGCGGTGTTGTTGTCGCTGTTGTACATGGAGTGGGTTCGGGCGAACTGGGCGCCCCAGATGGTGTTATGGTAGGGGGCGCGTCGTATGATGCCGGGGCTGTTGGTGAGTTCGCTGTTGAGGTCTGTCCAGGCGATGGCCATTTCGACGGTCCAGTTGGTGCCGTTGTGACTTACGGCGACCTGGGAGGCTTCGGTGAGATTCCAGCCGACCTGGTCGTTGCCGCTGGCGGTGTAGGTGAAGGCGGAGAGTCCGGGGTCTACGGCGACATGGTAGACTATGTTTTGGCGGGTTGAGCTTTGGGCCCAGGAGGGGTCGAGGTACATCTCGAGCTGGTCCTGTCCGACGAAGAAGCCGCTGTCGTTTTCCCAGGCGAAGCTTACGATGTCGTTGTCTTCGGCTTCGTAGAGGACGTATAGATGGTTTTCATCCCAGAGGAGGCGGACGGAGGTTTGTTGCTGGGAGGGAACGCTGACATTGTCGTATACGCGGAAGTCTGTCAGGGGGGGGCTTGCGGTGGCCCAGGCGGCGTCGGTGGCGGCGCCGTCTATTATGGGTGCGGTGTTGGTATAGTTTACGTCATAGTTCAGTGCGGATGCGGCTCCGCAGAGGCTGAGCAGCGCGGCGCCCAGGGTGTTTCGCATTGAAGGAAAGGATCGATTTAGTTTCACTGTACCTGCTCCATTTTCGGTTTGGAAATGCCCATCTTACAGCAACAACGAGTGGAGAAGTCGGGTATGATTGTGCGGACTGTCAAGCTGTTCTGTGAGGGATGTTGTTTTGGGGCTGGCGGTGAGGTTTGGGGGGGGCGTTGGATTTATCTGGAGTTTGAGGGTTGATGTACTGGGTTTAACGGGCCTGGGGCGTGGGAATTATTGTGAGTTTGATGGTTGATTACCCGAAGTATGAGTCTTTTTTTCTTCACACAAAAATTCCATTAGATCCAATACAGTCAAACCGGCATTTTTAGCATATTCGCGAACCTCGGCTGATCGTTTGGCTCT
>CAYUGQ010000023.1:0-26989 GCA_964444305.1 uncultured Candidatus Sumerlaeota bacterium | reverse complement strand
TCTGGTCAGACGTCCGGTTTTCCGTGGGGAAATCGCAAACCGCGTCCACGTCCACCTCGATAGCGCCATCCAGAAACTTGTCCACCAGCACCGGATGTTCCGGAGAAACCTCCGCCGCCACCTGCATGAAGTTGCGAATCTGGGAATCATTATAAACAATCTGCATGGCACGGCCACCCAGCACATAGCTCGGGCGTACCATCACAGGATAACCAATCCGGTTAGCCAAAGTCTGAAGCTCTTCATAGCTTCGGCCGCTGCCATTGGCAGGAGAAGGAATACTCAGCTTGTCCAGAAGAGCCCCAAAACGCTCGCGGTCTTCCGCCAAGTCAATCGACTCCGGCGACGTACCGACGATACGCGTGGGCAGGTTCTTATCAGCGATATATTTTTCGATGGCACGCGCCAGCTTCAGCGGCGTCTGCCCGCCAAACTGAACAATAATTCCCGCCACTTCGCCATTCTCACATTCATTTTCCAGAATGTTAAGAACATCTTCCGCCGTAAGCGGCTCAAAGTAAAGACGATCGGCCGTGTCATAATCCGTGGAAACCGTTTCCGGGTTGCTGTTGACCATGATTGTCTCATAGCCAGCTTCTTTCAGAGCAAACACCGCCTGCACACAGCAGTAGTCAAATTCAATGCCCTGGCCAATGCGGTTCGGTCCGCCTCCCAGGATGATTACTTTCTTGCGATCCGTGGCGCGGGCCTCGTTGGCATACTCGCTGTTGGTGTCTTCGTAAGTCGAATAGAAGTACGGAGTGTGAGCCTCAAACTCACCGCCGCAGGTGTCCACCGATTTATAGACAGCACGAATGCCCAGCTCCAGGCGTCGGGCGCGCACTTCCCACTCGGTCCAGGCTTCGCCGGCGTTGGAAAAAATAACCGCCAGTTGCTGATCAGAAAACCCGAGCTGCTTCGCATACATCAGCGTATTTCGCTCACGGCCGGCGTCATCAGACTTGCCCGACTTCGAAAACAGGCCTTCGGCAGCATTATCTGCCAGTGCATGCTCACACTCACTGATTTCGAAAATGTTCTGCAAAAACCACCGATCAATCCAGGTGGTCTCAATCACATCATCAACCGACATGATCGACCCGATATACTCTTCAGGAATCCCGCGAAGACCCAGCTTTTCTACGCCGAAATCGGTCTCACGCATGTCGCGACGGCGAAGGGCTGTACGCAGCCAGAAGATACGGTCCGGGTTAGGGTTTCTCAGATGCCAGGACAGCGCCGTCCGAAAATCCTCCGCGTTACCTCCGGTTACCTTACCATCTGCGCCCAACCCTGCGCGATCAATTTCGAGACCTCGAAGCCCTTTCTGCAAAGCCTCTTTAAAAGTCCGGCCAATGGCCATCGTCTCGCCGACACTCTTCATTTGAGTGCCAAGAATCGGCTCGGAACCGATAAATTTTTCAAACGCAAACCGGGGAACCTTGGCCACCACATAATCGATGGTCGGCTCAAAACAGGCCGGGGTCTTCTGGGTAATGTCATTCGGCAGCTCATCCAGACGCAAACCGGTGGCAAGCTTAGCCGCAATCTTCGCAATGGGAAATCCGGTAGCCTTACTGGCCAGAGCACTGCTGCGGGAAACTCGCGGGTTCATCTCAATAACCACACGACGCCCAGTCTCCGGGTGAGTCGCAAACTGAATGTTTGAGCCCCCCGTATCCACCCCAATCGCCTGGATGATCTTGATAGCATCATCGCGCATCGCCTGATATTCCCGATCAGTAAGCGTCTGAATCGGAGCAACCGTGATGGAGTCACCCGTATGGACACCCATCGGATCCAGGTTCTCAATAGAGCAGATGATAACGACGTTATTATGCATGTCGCGCATCACTTCCAGCTCGAACTCTTTCCAGCCGAGGATGCTCTGTTCAATCATGATTTCATGGGTAGGGGAGAGGTTCAGGCCGCGACGGGCAATTTCCAGAAATTCCTCAACATTATAAGCCGTACCGCCACCACTGCCGCCCAGGGTAAACGACGGGCGAATGATAACAGGGAAGGAAAGCTCCTGGGCAGTCTCCAGGGCCACATTGGCCGCCACGCGGATCTGTTCCTCACGAGGACCTTCAGCGCGAATAATGGCACTACGCGGAACATCCAGGCCAATCTCCAGCATAGTGTCTTTAAACCGCTGGCGATCCTCAGCCCGCTCAATAGCATCCGCATTGGCGCCAATCAGTTCACAACCATACTTTTCGAAAACACCATTCGCCGCAAGCGTCATGGCGATGTTCAAAGCTGTTTGCCCACCCAGCGTCGGCAACACAGCATCAGGCCGCTCCCGTTCGATGATGGATTCCACAACTTCTGGAGTCAGCGGCTCAATATAAGTGCGATCACCAAACTGCGGATCAGTCATGATCGTAGCGGGATTGGAGTTTACAAGGACGACCTCGTAGCCGTCTTCGCGTAAGGCCTTGCAGCCCTGAGTGCCTGAATAATCAAACTCAGCACCCTGGCCGATAACGATCGGCCCACTCCCGATGATGAGAATCTTCTTAATATCCCGTCTTTGCGCCAACTGCGGCCCTTTCCTGTGCATGCCTGATCAGTTAAAACCGACCGGCGAGAAAAAATTGGACTGAGCGGGCCACTGGTGCGTGCTGACGAAGTCCTTGCACACACGCCTGACCCATGCGCTAAACCATCCCTTTAGCAAATTTGTTCAAACTTTCCTGCCATTTCCTCTGACGGAAATAAACCATTGACTAAAAAGCACCTGTCCTAATGAAATTAGCTTTTGTTGCAAAATAATCCGGCTTCTCCTGTAGGTAATATGTGAACGATGAATGACGCCCGGAATGAAAAAGACGCACCCATGCCGGCGCTTTATGCCGTAGCCGACGCAATGCCTCACGCCACCGTGATCCTGGACCGGCGAGGGGTCATTTCTGTCGCCAATACCCTGGCCAGCCGTGTCCTCGGCCTTTCAGATGACTGCCCTCTCGACGGCAAATCCTACTGGCAGGCCTTCCCCGCCGAATTGTGTGAGATCATTGCCGCAATGCAGCGGGAAGTCCTTATCTATGCCAGCGACGCCCGCCGCGACTTTGATTTCCAGCTCCCCAACGGAGAAATGCGCTTTCTCGAATTGAATCTGGCTCCAATCCAGAACACCCAGACTGGTGATCAACCCACCCATTTCTGCCTGGTTATGACCGACGGAAGCGCCCGTCATGAAGTCGTAGAATTGAAAAAACTCGATACACTGAAATCTAATTTTCTCGGCCTGATCAGCCATGAACTGCGAACTCCGCTGACCTCAATTCGCGGTGCAGTTCACCTGCTGGCAGAAACAGAACCCGACAAGTCGGAAAATGCCACCGCCCTGGTAGATATCATCCACAGCAACAGCGAACGCCTGATACGACTCGTCAACAACCTGCTGGAAATGGTCGCCATTGATAATGACACTTTCACGATCAACAAAACACTCTCTGAAGTCGAAAGCGTGATTCGCCAGGTATTGGATCGACACGAAATCGCTGCAAAAGCCAAATTCATTACCCTTCGCCATACAGGTGAAGAGGTCCAGACGGCGATGGACCCCGAAAGGTTCGGTCAGCTTGTCAGCCACCTGGTGGAAAATGCCATTAAGTTTACTCCCCATGGCGGAAAAATTACCGTCGGCGTCCAGCAGCTTTCCACCGGCCACCTGCAGTTGACCGTCAGTGATACCGGATGCGGAATACCCACCTATGCCCGGGATAAAATCTTCGACAAGTTCTACCAGGTGGAAGATTCCATGACCCGCTGCTGCGGCGGGGCCGGAGTGGGGCTTTACCTCGCACGATACATTGTCCAGATGCACGGCGGCCAAATCTGGATGGACCCAAACAACGAAGGCGGATCAGATTTCCATGTGATTTTCCCCGCCCTCACCCACCATGTAACTCCAGTCTGACCTGGAACGCTTTTTTTCTTGTAATGCCCTTTCGCCACATGATTTGGTTTCAATCTGAAGGGCCGCGGGATGCCGAAATCTTTCCGCGGAAACATGCTGAACTGTGCGGGCTGAGACCCGCTGCGTTAACAGGAGAGACAAGACAGGATATGTTGAGCCGAGGAATTATTGCGATTTGCTGGATCCTGGCAATCTCCACCGCCTTTGCCGTAGGCACTGAAGGCGTGGGAAAATATCGCCCGCATAATGGCGAACGAGTGCCGGCTGCCATCGAAGAAAACGTCAGGATCGTCCCGCCACCCACAGGTGGACCTCTACGCGTGAGCGTCAAAACTGATAAGGATCGTTATCATGTTTATGATCCCATGAAAGTCTCGTTCGGTGTGAATCGCGACTCTTATGTCTATATTTTCAGCACCGACGCAAATGGCATCACAAGGCAGATTTTTCCGAACTATTACGACACCAATAACTTCATGCGTGCCGGTCGCGCCTATTACATTCCAGATCGCGGCTATGACCTGGAAGTGCTTGGCCCCCAGGGACGTGAGCGCATTGACATCGTTGCCGTAATGGAAAAGTTTCCATTCCTGGGCGACTTCCACATGTATTCCCTGAATGACCCTTACCCCGCATCCAGAGAAGGTGCTGTGGCTCTCATTCGCCTTATCGAAAGCTTTCGCCGCGAGCCCAGCTCCACCACAAAACAACCCATTCGTCCTGCTCCAAAAGAGAACCTCTGGGCCACAGACGACACCACTTTTTACGTCATGGGGAATCAGAAAAACGAACCCCCTGTCTATAAAGTTCCCCGCCGTGGAAATCTCGACGTCGATACCTATCCAAGCAATGCCCGCATTTATGTAGGTTCAGAATATCGTGGCCGCTCCCCGCAGGTCATTGACCGTCTGGATATTGGCTACCACCGCGTCCTCATTGAAAAAGAAGGCTTCATTCCTTACGAAACCCACGTGTATATCAAAGGCAATGAGACTAAGCAGATCGACGTCTTCCTGAAGGAAACGCCCGTCCTGCCCGCCCAGCGCCCCCATGATGGCCAGATGCGCGGCGGAAGCATTAACTGGACAGCCCCCCTCGGTGTGTTTGACCTCCTGAGCTGTGGACACCAGGGCACGTGCCCCACCCCTAACGTCTGCCCGCCGGGCACGGTACCGGTTGTTCCTCAGCAGCAACCGATCCAGCCCCAGCCTCAGTATCAGCAGCCGGTCCAACCACAGCCGCGAGCCTATCAGGATCTCGGCGCACTGGAAAAGTAAGCCCGCTTGAAAAAGGAAGAGGTTACCTCAAAACGTTTCCTCGTTCTGGGTGCCGCCCGCAGTGGTATCGCCGCGGCGAAACTCCTTCTGGCCAACGGCGCCAATGTAGTCCTTGCCGACAGCAAATCCGCTGACAACGCAGGCTCATTGGCGACCGAACTGGCCGAGGCCGGCATCGCCACCGCCTGGGGTGACACCGAAATCCAGGCGCGTCTGCCGGAAATCGACATCATAGTGAAAAGCCCCGGCATCCCGCAATCAAACCCGCTGGTTATGACAGCACGGCAAACTGGTGTCCGTATCATTTCGGAAATCGAGCTTGCTTCAGCTTTTGTCCCGGCCGGCGCACGCATTGTCGCCATCACCGGCACCAACGGCAAAACAACCGTCACAGCCTGGCTCGCTCATGTGCTGGCTCATTGCGGCTTCCACGCCATCCCCGTCGGAAATATTGGCGACCCGTGGTCCGCCCGGGTTCTTGCTCCACCACCCGACCCATCACGCTGCGTTTACGTAGTCGAGGTCAGCAGCTTTCAATTGGAAGACGTAGAAGATTTTCGCCCGGATGTGGCCGTCCTGACTAATATAACTCCAGACCACATGGATCGCTACGATGACCGTATGGACCTTTACGTCACGGCCAAAGCTAATATCGTGCGGAACATGACACCAGACCAGGTTTTCATCTGGAATGGCGACGACGCAGCCAGCCTTCCCCTCGCCGAAAAATCTCAGGCCGCACACCGTGTCTTTTCATCGAATGGGGAGCGCTCAGCTCACGGACAGTCCGCCCAAATTTGGGTACAGGATCAGCAGATTTTCGCAAAAGATTTTTCGGGATCTCGCTCTATCCTCAACGTGGCCGAACTTCCGCTTCCGGGCGAACATAATGTCGAAAACGCCCTCGCCGTGATCGGTGCTGCCCAGACCCTAAAAGCCGATCTTGCCTCCATCGCAGCCGGACTCAAAACCTTTTCCGCCGTCGAACACCGCATCGAACCCTGCGGCACTCGCCTCGACGGCGTCATCTTTTATAATGACAGCAAAGCCACCAACCTGGACGCCATGCAAAAAGCGCTGGTCGCGTTCACTCAGCCCATCGTACTCATTGCCGGCGGACGCGATGCCCATAGCGATTATGCATCCATCAATCACCTCGTGAAAAATCACGTCGCTCACCTGGTTACCATCGGCGAAGCCGCTCCGCTAATCGAAGCAGCCTGGGGCGAAATCGTTCCCACCCGGCACGCCCGCACAATGCTGGAAGCCGTCGAGCTGGCAAACCTTGCGGCCCGGGCAGGACAAGTCGTGGTCTTTTCACCCGCCTGTAAGAGCTTCGATATGTATGCAAACTTCGAAGATCGCGGTCGTGATTTTAAAGCAAAAGTCTCAGAAGTGCTCAGCCGGCATTAAAAGGCCATCCCGCCCGCGTCATTCCGAAACCCCAACCAACTCAGCCGTTGCCTGACGCATCCATAATTCCGCGTTCCTGTTTTCGAGAACCCGCCGGAAATTCTCAGTGATGTACTGCAAATCCGCCTCCGGCAAATCCATAGTCCGCTCATCCATAATCACGCCGCCAGCCGATTCCAACTGCTCTCCAATTCCCAAATCCATTCTCCCCGCACGGTACTCATTCCGAAAATGTTTCACCAGCACCGGATAATACCCCGTTCTGTTTTGCAAAAAAACCCGGCCCCCCGGATCAAATACGCGACCTTCACCAAGCATATCCGCCGCCTGATCGGCAAACTGAAGCTCCGCTCGCAGATGCCTGTTTCGCAGATTCGCAAAATCATGCATGTCCCGCAGAAGCAAGCCCAGCAGAATAATCCCGCCAGCGACAGCAACCGAACGGTGCCTGCTTAATTCGCTAAGCCAACCCGCCGGAAATCTGCTCACCGTCAGCCCGGCTAAAATAGCCAGAAGCGGATACACTGGCAACAGGCTCTGATAATACCGGGTCGGAAGCAGGAAAACAAATTGTAACACCAGCGCCAAAATCATCAAAGCCAGACCCGACTCAAGCGGAGAAGCCTTCCCGCTAATCGTTCTCCACAAAGCCAACCCTAAAGTCCCCATAGCCAGAAACGCCCAGAAGGGTGCCCGTTTCGTGATTCGGGTAAGTTCGCTCGAACTGACACCATCGCTTGGTCGCTGGATATTTTCCCAGCCATAACAATGTATAAATCCGCCGAAATTACCAGTCGAAATAAGGATCAAAGCGAAAACCGCAATCGTTACCACCAGGCTGCCAAAGAGAACAACAATGTTGCGAGGTCTCTCCAGCCGTCCCCCCCGCAGCAAATAGCCAACCATAAAAAAAACCAGCCCTAATGCAAACATCAGCACCTTCAACGTAAGCCCTGCCATAATCCCCAACGCGACCCCAGCCAGAAAAAATGGTTTCCAATGCCCGGACCGCAAGCCCCAAATCAGGGAAACAAGAGCCAAGGCCCCACACAGATTTGCTGGATTATCCGGCCGCAACTCGATGGACTTCGCCAGAAACGAAGGCGCTGCCAGCATCATAACAACGGCCACCCAGGGCGCAAGTCCTCTTCCAAACTCACCCGCCACATCCCTCAAAGATCCGCGCACAGCAAAAAAAACCACCGCCGATAACACAACTGTGTTCACCCACACAAAGCCCCGCAGCCAGGCCAGCAGCTCATGACCGCCGCTCCAGGTACCCACCACCGGCACCAACAGCCAATTAATCAGCGGTCCATGATTATCCCAGAAATCCACATAGATACGAGAACCACGAACCGACAACACGGCATTAACCAAAGTCTGAAACTCGTCATAATCAGCCGTTCTGACCAGACCATGAACTAAATGAACCGCCAACAAAACCAGGGAAACGGCCTGAAGCGGCCTGATCAAAAAACCCTCACGGGTATTAAGCGACAGTCTTGGTCCGTGTGGCAAATCTCGCCACCGCATTCGTTACCGAGATGATAATCACCAGCAGCAACGCCGCCGCCCAGGCCTGGCGGATCCAGTCAGGGTAAGGAGACGACGCAAATTTAAAGATCTGCACAGGCAGAGTATTCGTAGGCTGCAGCGGATTCAGATTCCAGAAATCATTACCCAGCGCCGTAAACAGCAGGGGAGCGGTTTCACCGCCTATGCGCGCCAGGGCTAGACATGCCGTAGTGGCAATCCCGCGACGGGCCGCCGGCAGAACAACCCGCCAGATAGTCTGCCAGCGCGAACTTCCCAACGCAAGCGAAGCCGCCCGAATCGCATCAGGCACCGTGCGTAAAATTTCTTCCGTACCGCGCACAATCACCGGCGTCATCATCACAAAAAGAGCAAACGAACCCGCAACCGCCGAAAACTGCCCTGTAGTCAAGACGATCACGCCATAAGCAAAAATACCCAGAATGATGCTGGGTGTGGCGTTCAACATGTCACACGAAAAACGAATCAATGTGGCAAGCCGACTTCCGCGGGCAAACTCATACACATACACCGCCGTCAAAATGCCCACCGGCACCGCCACCACCGCCGCCATGGAAATCACCATGAAAGAGCCGACAATAGCGTTCGCCACACCGCCCCCGGGCATCCCCACCGGGGCTGGCAGCTTGATAAAAAAGTCCAGGTTTAGCGAGCTGATACCCTTGATAAAAAGATAAGCCAGGATACCCGCCAGTGGAAGGATCAATGCCACAGCCGACCCCGCCGTAACCATGAGCCAGACGACGTTGTAAAATTTCCGCCGCCGCAACAACGCCTGGTTTTCAAAACCCAGACGTAGTGATCTCACACCGTTATCTGTCACCATGCGCCCCCTGCAGTTTCCATAAGAGCAGTCTGGCAGCCAGGTTAATAACCAGGGCCACCACAAACAAAACAAGCCCGATCGCCACAAGTGCGCTCATATAAAGCGCCGTATCCGCCTCGCGGAAGTTGTTGGCAATCAGCGACGCCATCGAATCTGCCGGATGAAGAATCGAACCACTGATAACCGGCGAGTTCCCAATCACCATCGTCACCGCCATTGTTTCTCCCAGGGCACGCCCCAGCGCCAGCACGATCCCCGCTCCTATACCCACACGGCTGTAAGGCAGCACCACCTTCCAGATAGTCTCCCATTTTGTCGCACCCAGGGCCAGCGATGCCGCTTTCAAATCCGAAGGTGTCGTCACCAACACCTCACGCGCAATAGCGGTAATATATGGAACCACCATAATCGCCAGGATCAACCCGGCAGTAATCATGCTGACACCCACATTCGGCCCGCGAAACAGCGGAATAAACCCGAAATAATTCTCCAAAAACGGAGCCAGCGTGCCTTGAACAAACGGAGCCAGCACAAAAATACCCCACAAGCCATAAACCACGCTCGGAATAGCCGCCAGCATATCCACCACAAACGCAATAATGCTCCGCGACCGCTTAGGCGCCATCTCAGTCAGAAACACCGCTGTGCCGATGCCAAACGGTGTCGCAATGAGCAAAGCTATGGCGCTGGAACCAAGCGTACCATAAATAAAAGGCAGCGCACCAAACTGTTCCCGAACCGGATTCCACTCTGTTCCAGTGAGGAAACCAAATCCAAAGCGCCTTAAAGCGGGGATGGATAAGGTTATCAATTGCTGTAGAATGCCCGCCAGCAAAAGGATAATAATCAGCCCAGCCGCAAGGCTGGCATAAAGCGCAATGCGATCATTACGACGCAGCGTAGCCGACTTTACAGATGTGTAAAGCCGGTTGCGAATGGGTGTCTGATGCTGCGGCGCGAGCTCTTCCGGTGTTGGCCTCATTAATTTAAACCGTTGATCTGCTCCACCTTTGCGCGAGCAGGTTCAAGTAATTTCTCCGGAAGTTTTGAGTAATGCATCTCGGCTACCACATCTTGTTGTTCATCACTGAGGATAAAATTGAAAAACTTCTTCAACGCCTCAGCCTGGTTTGCGTGGTCCATCTCCTTGCGAGCCACCACCCACGTCAACCCAGAAATTGGATAAGACTGCTCACCCGGAGCATCCGTAATACTCATGCGCAGGTCTTCAGGAATTTCCGTAAGATCCGCCGCCGCCGCCGTCACAGATTCCACCGTAGGAACAACAGCATTACCAGCCTGGTTTACGATAGCGGCCGTTGGCAGGCCGGATTGAAGTGCATAGACAAGTTCAACATAACCAATCGAATTTTCCGTCATATTAAGAAGACCCGCCACGCCCTCATTGCCCTTGCCGCCAATACTTCCTGCCGGCCAGCTCAGGCTGCTGCCTACGCCCATATTTTCCAGCCATGATGGACTCCGTTTACCCAGAAAATCCGCAAAGATAAACGTCGTACCGCTTCCATCCGCCCGGCGAACCGCCACGATGTTGGCGTCAGGCAAATCAACATTGGGGTTAAGGCCGGTGATCGCCGGATCATTCCATTTCTTAATGTTACCCATATAGATTTCAGCAAGAACTTCACCCGAGAGCGTCAGTTGCTCCTCCACACCCGGCAGGTTATAAGCCATGGCCACAGCCCCCATGACCACCGGAATGTGATGCACATTGCCATCCACCTCCGCCATCTGCTCTGCGTTCATCGGCGCATCTGTAGCACCAAACAATAGAGTCTTCACAGAAAACTGTTTAATCCCGCCGCTGCTTCCTAGAGACTGATAATTGACCTGAACGCCAGTTTCCTTATTATAATCACTGGCCCAGCGGTTCATCACTGGATAAACAAATGACGAGCCGCCGCCCATCAATGCCTTGGATGAAGCCGAGCCAACCGGTACCGGTCCATCCGAACTGCCACACGCCGTAAGGCATGCAATCGCGCCACTCGTAAGCAGCATTTTGAGCAGAAGTTTCATCTTCCGTGTCTCCTGGGAAGTCTGTCATATTGAAACCGCAATAAAGCGGCCTCGTCTTGCACAGATTGAGAATTCCATCGCTTCTACAAATGAGATCAAGTGGATCATTCTGTGTCACATAAATGTCACAAACGACCTCGCCAGCGACTGCATACACCAGACACCGGCAGATTTTATAACTGCAGGCGATAAAACTGTCGAACTCGTGGTACTGCCTGCCATGGAAAACTTTAAATATCCGCAGGATCGTGAAGCCCTTCAAGCCCGATTTGCCGCCGCAGAAGCCCGCGACGATCGCAATCTTAAACTTGTCCAGGAAATCATTTCAGATGTCCAGGCACGTGGTGATAACGCACTGCTCGAGTATGCCAAAAAATTTGATAATGTTGACCTTACAGCGGCTGACTTAAAGGTTGACCCAAAGCTCTGCAAGGAAGCTCTGAGCGATCTCGACGAAGACCTTCTTGCTGCCTTGCAGTTCGCAGCCGACGGAATCCGGGAATTCCATGAAAAGCAGAAACGAACCGGATTTATCATGGAGCGCCGCGGAGCAAAACTGGAACAGCGCATCCGTCCCCTAAACCGTATTGGCGCATACGTGCCCGGCGGTCAAGCCGCCTACCCCAGCACCATGCTGATGAACATTATCCCCGCCCAAGTCGCCGGCGTAAAAGAAATAATTGTCTGCACACCACCCATTAAGAAAAACGCCAGTTCATTCGTCCCCCTCGCCGTCGCAGAATTGCTCGGAGTCTCAGACCATGTTTATCAAGTTGGCGGCGCGCAGGCCATTGCAGCTATGGCATTTGGCACCCAGAGCTTAAAGCGGGTTGACAAGGTCGTCGGCCCCGGCAATGAGTTTGTCGCCCTCGCCAAACGCCTCCTTTACGGCACCATCGACATCGATTCAGTGGCCGGCAACAGCGAGGTTCTCATCATTGCCGATCATACTGCCAATCCCGCCTACATCGCCGCCGACCTCTTAGCCCAGGCTGAGCACACAGGCGGGGAAACAGTTGTTCTTATCGGAATAGGCAAGTTTGATTTTACTGCGGTTGAGTCGGAACTAAAGAAGCAGCTCTTAAACGCCCCCCGCGAGAAACAGGCACGGCAGAGCCTCGAAACCGGCGGAATTTTTATTTCCGTCGAAAATCGCGCGCAGGCTGTTGAACTCGCTGAGCTTAAGGCTCCTGAACACATGGAAATTATGACCCAAAACCCCGAAGAACTCGCCGACGCCATTTCTAACGTGGGCGCTATTTTCATTGGGGACTACACTCCAGAACCTATCGGCGATTATGTAGCCGGCCCAAACCACGTTCTGCCCACCGCCGGCACAGCACGCTTCTTCTCCCCATTGGGAGTCGACGCTTTCTTAAAGGCCAGCAACGTGCTCACCTACAACCGCCAAGCCTTTCTGGAAGCCGCACCGCATACCATTAATCTGGCGGAAAGCGAAGGTCTCTCGGCTCATGCCCAGTCCATTCGCGTAAGGCTAAAATAGGTAATTACGCCAATCGAATCATTTGAGCCCTACCAAACCTGAACCGCCTCTACTACTGGTTCACAGTCATTGGAAGATCGCAAATAGAACCATGATGAGAATCGTCAGGCCCATGCCCCGTCGCCGTTTCTGACTGACCATGCGCGTGATCATGCCTCATATGCCAAAAACGCTCCAGATTCTCCACAATCCGAGGTGGCAGATTGCGTTCTTTCACGAAACTCTCCCGCAGCACCGGACTGCATTCCATCCCCACGTTTAGTTTTTCCAGCAATTCTCGGACGGCCTCAACCTGGTTCAGCATGTCCAAGTCAAATCGTTCGCTGTCAGCAATTCGAATATGGCCAAAATCAAACGCCCCCGCCACCACCGCTTCGGCTGCCAAACCCAATCGGTGATAAACTTCCGCCACCAGCGTAATAGAAGGGTCCAGTCTTTTGCGAACAACCCGCACAGCATCCTGATACACTTCATTAGAAACCGGCGGATGATGCTCCATCTTGGAAAACTTGGCCGGAACAAAGGGAACCAGATGAAACGACATCACATTTCCGAACTTTTCGTGCACCGAATTAGCTATATCTGCCGCCTCCTCCCAGCTTTCACGCGATTCGCCGATCCCCACCCGGATTCCCGTCGAGACAGGAATTCCAGCCCGCCCAATATCCTGAAGCGCTAAACCCCGCAAGAGCGGACTTTTTTGAGGCGCATTAGCGTGGGCAGTCGCCGCCAGCGCCGGATCCACACCATCCAGCAAAAGCCGCATCAAAGGAACCACCGGAGCCAGCCGTCGAAGCTCCACAATTGGAATAGCACCCACATCCAGCACCGGCATAAGAGGTTGTTGGCCACGAGCTTCCAAAGTCAGGCGACACATCTCATAAAGATAGCGATACCAGTTGCGAAAGCCGTAATAACGACAAGCGCTTTGAATTTCGTTCAGCCGATCAATACCCTCGCCAGCCGTCAGCGTCACCTGCCACGCCCCCATCCGCTGTGCAGTCCTCAGGTGAGCCCGAAATTTCTTGGGCGAAGGTGGCAGGCCGGACGGAACATTGGGAAAGTTGCAGTAGTCACACTGAAAAGCACACCGTTTGCTCAGATATACCTGATAGGCCGGCGTATAAAGTACTTTTACCATCTCTCTATGTGCCAGCTCCCGCACCATTGTAGTCTCAATATACTAATCTATTTCTCCCCATTGCGGAAAACATGATCACGAAATAGATGCCTGGGGATGAAATCTCTCGGCCTTCAACTGTTATCTTTACCTCTCAAACTATATAGCAAAAAATGGGCGCTGATTGCATGTATGGGTTGCGTGAACCATTTTTCAGCCCCAATGGTCGTAATTAAGAAAATTGGAAGTGGAAAATGGGCAAGCTGAAAAAGTGGATAGGTTTAGTTTTAATTTGCCTGGCAGGGTTTCAGGTAGAAATCGCCGTAGCGCAGGATAACGCAGAGTCCGGCCGGGCATCACAGCGGACCCGTTCCCGCCGAAACGATGACAGTGTTGGTCAGAACAGCCGATTCGGAAGGGGAGAGACCACACAGGATCGCGAACGCCGACGAGAATCCCGCAGCCGGGAACGGGAATCCAACAGCCGCTCCTCCGCCAGCAGCCGCAGGTCATCCAACGGAGAAGAAGGCGGAAAGACCGTCGAAGGAGCCGCCAAAGCAAGCAGCGGCAGCAGTTCCGGATCCGCCGGCGGCGCACGTCCCCCCATTAACATTACCTTTGAAATGCAGCCCGACCCCGAAACCAATATCATGTACATTGAAAGTTCCAGCCCTCAGCCATCCCTCAATGTAAATGCCATCCTGGACGAAACCTTCGTCACCCGCATTTCCCTCTATAACGCTAAAGGCAGCGAGTTTAACCAGTTCGACGTATCCCTGAAATATGACCCCCAGGTCATGCGACCTGTCGCCATCGACGACAGCTCCCTCACCGGCACCCTCGTTAAACCGTCCACCATCCGGGTCAGCCCGCGCCGTGGAATCCTCAGCATGTCCGGCGACTTCAAAGACAACCGCAACGACAGCTTCATCACCCTCGCCAAAATCCAATGGGCAGCCCTGGCCCCCACCGCCTCCGCACCCATTCAGTTCCTCAACACAGAGTTCAACCCATCCGGAATCTTCAACCGCTACGGCCAGAACATCCTCCACGCCCAGGCTTCAGACGCCTTTGAAATCTCCGCAAACACCGGCCTGTTAAACGCCAGCGTCACCATTGAGCCCTCCGATGGCCTGTTAGAATTAGAATCTTTGGACAACGACTCCAACCCCTTCTCCGCCCTCACCCTCGCCACTGATATCAGCATGGGAACCGCCGAGGGAGGAATGGAACTGGCCCTCGTACCACGCCAGAATACCGTATCAGTCGATGAAGAATTCCTCGTAGACGTGCGCTATTCCAACCCCAAACGAGCCGATCTGGACACCGTAAAACTGGAAATCCGGTTTGATCCCACCGTACTTCAGGTGGTAGATTCAGACGAAGGCAACTGGATCACCCGCGGAGTAAACATATTTGATGGAGCTTATCAGGAAGAGCTCCCCTTTGATTACCATCGCCGAAACGCCGCCTATAACACCACCGGCCGCATCGAATACGAAATGGGTTTCAGCAACCGCACACCAGTGCCATCCCGCGGCACCATCGCCACCATCCGCTTTAAAGCCACTGCTCCTGCCCGCGAAACTCTCATCGGCTTTGTCTCCGGAAGCGCCAATGGCGAGACGGAAAGCACCAATTCCCGCCAAACCGCCATATCCTTCCTCGGGTTCAACCTCATCGGCTCCCCGGGCCAGCGCGCCTCCTCCATTCATAATACCACCATCAACATTCAATAACCCGCGATTTCGTTCGCCTAATACCAGAAGTTAAGGAATCCCTATGTCCGTGCTACCTGTAATCGACACCGCCGAATATCCCCGACACTTTTTGCCATCCGACCTTGATCTTGGTAGTTGGGATGCCATGGCACCCTATTTTGAAAAACTCCGGGAAGCCCCCGTCGAAACTCTGGACCAGATCGAATCCTGGCTGGAAAATCTATCAGAACTGACCGCCGCCATCGGTCAGGAATCCTCCATGCGCTACATTCAGATGACCTGTAACACCGATGATCCCGCCCTGGAAGCAGCGTATCTTCATTACGTACAGGAAATCCTTCCCAAGTGCGAACCAGAGTTTTTTGAACTCAGCAAAAAATTCCTCGCATCCCCCTCTATAGACCAGCTCCCTCAGGAACGCTATGAAGTCTTCATCCGCAATCAGCGCAGCCAGGTAGAGCTTTTCCGTCAGGAAAACATCGCCCTCCAGACCGAAGACGAAACCCTAAGCCAGCAATATCAAAAGGCCTGCGGCGAACAAACCGCCGAGTTTGAAGGCCAGGAACAAACCATTCCTCAGATCACAAAGCACCTGGAAGAAACCGACCGCGAACGACGTCGTGACGCCTGGATGACCGCCATATCCCGTCAGTTGGCAGATCGCGAAAAACTCGAAACAATCTTCGACCGCATGCTCGAAATCCGCCACCAAATGGCAAAAAACGCCGGCTTTGGCAATTTTCTCGATTTCCAGTTCCGCCGCCTAGGCCGCTTTGATTACACGGTGGAAGACTGTGAAGCGTTTCATACTGCCGTCGAAAAACACATCCGTCCCCTTCGTCAGCAATTGCTTGAGCGCCGCAAACAACAGCTCGGCTTGACCGAATTGACCCCCTGGGATCTCCAGGTGGACCCCCTCGGCCGGCCCCCCCTTCGTCCCTTCACAACCTCCGAAGAGCTGGAGCATGGCGCCGACCAAATTTTCGCCGCTGTCGACACCGGATTTTCCAGTGATTTCGACCTCATGCGCGAACGAAATCTCCTCGACCTGCAAAGCCGCAAAGGCAAAGCCCCCGGCGGTTACCAGAGCACTCTGGACGAAGCCCGCCTTCCTTTCATCTTCATGAACGCAACAGGCCGAAACCAAGACCTCTTTACCCTCCTCCATGAAGGCGGTCACGCTTTCCACGCCCTGGCATATCGCGATGAACCCCTCCACAGCTACCGCAATGCACCCATAGAGTTCTGTGAAGTCGCCAGCATGGGCATGGAGATGATGGCCAGCGAAAAGCTCGACAGCTTCTACTCCCCGACAGACGCAAAGCGCGCCCGGGATACCCATCTGGAAGATATCATAATGCTCCTGCCGTGGATCATGCGTGTAGATGCCTTCCAACATTGGCTTTACAAAAACCCCTCCAACTCCCGCGACGAGCGCGCCCGCCAGTGGCGCCACCTGGAAGACCGATTCGGCGACGATCTGGCCTGGCCGGAACTCCCCGAATGGCGCGACTGCTCCTGGATCAGCAAGCTGCACTTTTTCTGTGTTCCATTATACTATATAGAATACGGCATCGCCCAGTTAGGGGCACTACAGCTATGGGTTCGTTACAAAGAAAACGCCGGAAAAGCGGTCAGCGATTACCGCAAAGCCCTCGCCCTCGGCAACAGTCGCCCCCTACCCGAACTCTTCGCCGCCGCAGGCCTGAAGTTTGATTTTGGCGAAGATATGCTGCGTCCCCTCGCCGCCGAACTGGCCTGGAACCTCGACCTGACCCCCGCAGGATAAGCCATAATAGTTAAGAGGTATACCAATTAAAATGGGTTGGTTCCCCACTTCTGGAAAAAAACGTATTTTGTTTCATTTTCCCTTTGACACGGCCCTCTAAACCGTCAGAACAGACACAACAGTCTGGAGAAGTTCGCTTGCTGCGAGTTCCCACTGGAACTATGAGGAAAGGAGTACTTTGACAATGAAATTCGTCGTTATCGCAGCTCTTGCTGCAATGACCGTTGTGTCGGCCGGTTGCTGCCGCACCAATCGTTGTGCTGCACCTGCTCCTGCTTGCGCGCCGGTTCTTCCGCCGCCTGCACCGCAGTACCTGCCGCCCCCGACACTCGAGAAGTAATCTACGGGTCGGTTGGGCCCTACCGATCAACCTCTGCCGGTGTGGAGAAATCCACATCGGCAGTTTTCGTTTTTAGCGGTTTTTTATCAGACAACAAGCCCAACTGCCGCGTCCCTGTCCACACCCGTCAAACCCCTATCAGCGGCACTCCCGGCTCCACGAGCCCTTCCTCCACCAGCCAAAACCCGATAACCGGAAACGATTCCGCGGCACTACCCTCAGAACTCCTCCTCAAATCCCACTGACCAATACACTCCACAATCGCATCACCCAGCACAAAACGGCTTCCTGCCTTCAGCAGATCAAGCTGCACCGAATGCAGAACAAGTTGCTCCCCCTGGCCTCCCACATCGCGACCTTGCGCACGACACAGCTCCTCCGTTGTCGCAAAAACAGGTTCGTCCTCCGCCACTCCGAACAGTTCATGGGACAGCCATAATTGCTCATACACCCGCCCTCGGCCTTCTGGCTGAGATAAAGGCAGGAAAAGCTGGCCATCTTGCGACAGACGCAGCCTCACCGGTCCCGGAAAAATAGACGAAAGAACAGCCGCCGGCTCAGACTGAAACACGCCGGCAACCAACCTTAATAAATGTAACTGCGGCGGCGGGCGATTTCTTCCTTCTTCGCCGTAAACAACGCCTGCCACTCAGCACTGCCCTGTGGAGGCTTCCGCTGCATCCGGTCAATCATGTCCACCACTTCACGGTCAATCTCATCCTCAATGCGAAGATCTTCCAGCAGCACACGGCCAATCTCCGTCTCCAGCACAATGGAGCTACCGGAAAACTTAAGCATGTTCTTATCCGTCAATTCCTGCGCAATCTGCTTCGCCAGAAAAGAAACTCGGTCTTCAGACAATCTCATAAGTGATACCCTTTACAGAACAATCTTACGCTGGCGGGCCAGCTCTCTTTTGGTACGGTCCAGCAGCGTATTATAGCTCATGTTCTGCCGGTTAATAGCCATCTGGTGCTGACGCAGAATTTCCTCTGCTTCCTTCTCCAACTGCATTTCCCGCTGCAAATCAGCCGTTATAATTCGGCGAATGGCCCCGGTAATCTGGTCTGGTGCAGCCAGCACCTCGGCCCGTTTGTGAGTCTGCAGCGCTGCAGTGATTTTCCCTGCCAGCGATTCAATTTTTTCCGGTCTTAAGCGCAATGCGTTCTCTTTCTTTCTTAATTACTGAAACTGCTCAATCAGGTCGTCACTAATATCAAAATTGGCGCTTACGTTCTGCACGTCATCATGATCTTCCAATTGCCCCAGGAGCTTCAACACCTGCTCAGCATCCTTGCCCTCCACAGCCTTAGTAAGATTCGGCACACTGGCAATCTCCGCCGACGCGATCTTAAAATCCGCCTGCTCAATCTGCTCACGCACTTCGTTAAAATCCGACTGGCTTGTGGTAATGGTAAAACTGCCATCCTCTTCCTGCTTGATATCCTCTGCCCCGGCCTCCAACGCCACCTCCATCAGGCGATCCTCCTCAATGTCCTCACCCGAAACTGAGATAATACCCTTCTTCTCAAACATATAAGACACACTGCCGACAGCCCCCAGGTTACCATTGCCCTTGCTGAACAGATGGCGAATTTCCGCCGCCGTGCGATTTCGATTATCCGTCGTGCAATCCACCATAATAGCAACCCCGCCCGGACCATAACCCTCATAGGTGATCTCTTCATAGCTCACCCCCTCAATTTCGCCAGTGCCTTTCTTAATAGCATTCTCGACGTTCTTTTGAGGCATGTTTACGTCCTTCGCGGCAGCAATCGCCGTCCGCAGCCGGGGATTGCCCGCCGGATCACCACCGCCCATCTTCGCGGCAATCGTAATTTCGCGAATCACACGCGTGAAAACCTTGCCGCGTTTGGCGTCCGTCGCGGCCTTCTTGTGCTTAATCTGGCTCCATTTGGAATGACCAGCCATTCCTGTACTTCCTGTTCCCTAGAATATGTGGTCAGCCCTGCTGCCACGTACAAGGCCCTCCAGGCGAACGGGTCGGCTAGACGAGCCCCGGTATCAACTACCAACCAATCATGCCAATCTATCACCCCCTGTCAAAGTGAAAGTCAGACATTTTTTCTAAATCCGTTTGCAATGTTCAAACAGAAGGTCATTTTTCACGCCATGCTTAATGTGCTGCGAATTACAAACTTCGCCATTATCGAACAGGTTGAGGTCGAGTTCAGCCCCGGACTCACCGTGCTCACAGGAGAAACCGGCGCTGGAAAGTCCATCGTCCTCGGAGCCTTCCGTCTCCTGCTGGGCGGTCGCGCCACCTCAGACATGGTCCGCACCGGTTCCCCCCGCGCCGGCATTGAAGGAATCTTCTCACGCCTTTCCGCCTCCGTAAAAAACTGGCTCGACGACCACGGCTTTAACGCCGACGATCCCGACGACGCCGACAGCCTCATCATTCGCCGCGACATCCTCGCAGAGGCCAGCTCCCGAAACTACATCAACGGCCGCTCCGCAAGCGTCTCACAACTTCGCGATCTCGGCCTTCTCCTCGTAGATATGCACGGCCAGAACGAACACTCCCGCCTCTACGCCCCCGCCGCACAACTACATCTTCTCGACAGTTTCGGCGCTTACGAAAAACTACTCTCTGACTACCATTCCGCACACGATCAATGGCGCCAGGCCCGCGACCGCCATGCTGCCCTTTCCATGGATCAGGGCGACGCCCAGCGACGCAAAGACTTTCTCGAATTTCAGGTACAGGAAATCAACCAGGCCGAACTCCAGCCCGGCGAAGACCTCACCCTCGACAGCGAGCGCAAGCGCCTCGCCAACGCCGAGCGCATTCGCGAACTATGTCTATTAGTGCGCCACCGGCTTCATGAAGCCGAAGAAGGCGCAGCCACTCTGCAAGTGGGTCTGGCCGCCCGGTCACTCCAAGAAATGGCCACCCTCGACCCATCTCAGGAAACCCTCGTCACAGAAGCAGAATCCGTTCGCTTCGCCCTCGAAGACCTGGCCGAAAAAGTCCGCGATTATGAAGAGCAGGTAATCGGCGACCCCCAACGCCTCGACGACGTCGAAAACCGTCTGGAAGTCATCCGCACCCTCAAACGCAAATATGGCGGCACCCTCGACGAAGTCATCGCCACCGGTCAACATCTCGCCGCAGAACTAAACGATATCATCAACCACGACGACGCACTCGAAGAAGCCGCTGCCGCCCTCACTGCCGCGGAGAAAAAGCTGACCACCATCGCCGAGCGCCTGACCACAGCCCGCAAAAAAGCCGCTACTGACTTCCAGAAGCAGATCCAGGCCGCCATGCACGATCTCGAACTGCCAAAAGCTCAGCTCAAAATTGATCTCCAGCCAACAGAAAGCTTCACCGCCACCGGCATGGACGTCTGCGAATTCCTCGTCAGCCTGAACGCCGGCGAAACCCCGCGCCCCATGAGAAAAGTCGCCAGCGGCGGCGAAATCTCCCGCATCATGCTCGCCATAAAAAGCATCCTCGCAAAACGCGATCAAGTCCCCACCCTCGTCTTTGACGAAATCGACACAGGCATCAGTGGTGAAGCCGCCGCCCGGGTAGGGGAGAGGCTTGAAAACCTTGCCGCATCCCACCAGGTCATGTGCATCACTCACCTGCCACAAGTCGCCGCCCGCGGACACCTTCATCTCATGGTGGAAAAAAACACCCACGGCAAACGAACCGCCACCGCCGTCACACCCGTAGACGGAGAACAGCGCACCCTGGCCCTCGCCCGAATGCTTAGCGGCGCAACCATAAACGAAGAATCCCGCCGCTTCGCCGAAACTCTCCTCGCCGGCCGCAAAAGCTAAACCAGCTTCACCCCTAAACCTTACAGCCTCTGCAGGGTCAATCCGCCATTCGTATAAATAACCTGCCCGGTAGCATAAGGAATATCCCCCCTCACCAGCGCCGCAGTCGTCCGGCCAACATCATCCGGCGTACCCCAGCGCCCCTCAACCAAAAGCCCATCCTCAATCAATCGATCATATTTCTCCGTAACCCCGGACGTCATATCCGTGCGAATAATCCCCGGCTGAATCTCATAAACCGGCACACCAAACTCCCCCATGCGCACCGCCCACAACTTCGTCGCCATGCTGACACCAGCTTTCGTGATGCAGTAATCGCCCCGATTCGTCGACGCCACCGTCGCAGAAACCGACGACACATTGACAATGCATCCCCTGAAAGCTCCGTCAGACTTCTTCTGCTCAACCATCCATCGCGCCGCCAGTTGAGTCAGAAAATACGGCCCCTTCAGGTTGATTTGCACCAAACGGTCAAAACTCTCCTCCGACGCATCCAGCATATCAGCCCGCACGTCCGGAGCCACCCCTGCATTGTTAATCAGCACGTGCAGTCGACCAAACCCAACCCGCACCCCCTCAATCAAACGCAGACGATCCTCCGCCTGACTGATGTCCGCACGGAAATACTCCACCCGTCCACCCAGCGACCGCAGCTCCTCCAAGGTCGATTCCACGGCCCCCTCATCCCGAACGCCACACACGGCCAGATCAAACCCCTCCGCCGCCAGCGAACGCGAAATTCCAAGACCAATACCCCGCGCCCCGCCCGTTACAAGAGCCACACGACGCCGCGCACCTTCACTCTGCTCATTCATTTTTCCACCGGCCCGTAGAACGTATAATAAGGCTTGTTCTCCGCAAGACGCTGTACATAAAGCGCCGCCTCCCGCAGATGATAATCCCCCCACATGCAACTCTCACCCCGCGGGATCTTTGATCCCTCTGGCACATAGTCCCACCCGTTCGGGCGATGATAAATCGAATGCAACAACAGTCCCTGGTGCCCCGCCGCCGTACTCAGATATGGCTCCTCCAAAAGGCGACGCAACACCGTCAGCCCCGCCTGGAAGTATTTCCGCCCCAGTTCACTATCACCCTTAGACTCTAGGTAATTTCCAAACCGCAACAGACCTTGACAAGCAATAGCCGACGACGAACTGTCCACCGGTTCCCAGTCATTAAACGGATCCGCCGGGCGATTCAAATAATCACCCAACTGCTGCAGCCCCGGTGCCCCCGTATCCCAATAATAAATACCATCAGTCGGCGTATTATCGATAAAGAAATCACACGTAGCCCGCGCCGCCTCAAGGAACGTATTCTCGATAGCCCCCCGTCCCCCGATCGGGTTTAAATCAGAATCGTCCACCGTATCCAGAAACTCCAACAGCTCCGGATAACCCAGGATCACCCACGCCTGTCCCCGCGTCCATGTCGTAAACGGAGAGTACCCCTGTTGCGAACTCGGACAACGGAAATGCCCATCGTTCATATTGAAAATGCACTCATGCACCACCCGCCCCCGCAAGTCATACGCATCCCGCCCGTTCCCATAATAAACCGAGTATGCCGCCGTCGTCCGGCCATGCTGCACCAGTCGATCCAACAGCGAAATTTTTGTATCACGCTCATCCATAACATGATGCCCCAGCTTATGGCCCACCGCCAGCGACCGCATCGAACGAATCGTATCCGCAAACAACGAATGCGGACCATTAAAAGAGTAAACATACCCATCATCGCTAGACGTCTTAGACCACCGCCGCGCCTGCACCGCCGCGCTGCAGATCAACGCCATCTGATAAAAATTTCGTTCGTCCCCATTCTCCGGCAAACGCCCCTCATTCATCAGCCGCAACAGCGCCCCATACGTCGAAATATTATTAAACCCATGGTCATGCACACCAAAATGCGTAACATGCGGCGCCATCACCTCCACAGTTTTCGATCGCCCAATATCCAGAAAACGCTCATCCCCCGTAGCGTCATACTGCAACAGCGCCGACCCAAACTGAAACCCCTGCGTCCATTCAGTCCAGCCCCGCGAGGAATATTGACCCTCCACCGTAAACACCGGCGCCCCCTCCTGGGTATCCCAGGCCTCCTCAATAGCCAGAATCTTTTTCCCGGAAAGCTCCCACATATCCTGAATCGCCGGCAGAAGATCGGCTGGGGTCAGTTTGCTGTCGATATTAAGCATGAAGTTCCTTCAAAAACGATGATTACTTTCGACTTACCGTCGAGAATTCACTAGTTCATCCCCCCAATGGACGCCCAAGCGCAACATTTGTTTTCTCAAAACCCGCTCCACGAACCACCATAACAAAACCGGCGCGCCCTGCATTCCAGAAGGAAACAGAGCGCGCCGGCTATCTCACAAGGGAATAACTCCCAATAATTTTCCGCGCTAATTAAAGGTCCGTATCACCACTAGCCTCAGGCTGATAGCTGATCCGCACAATCTCAGCCTTCGCCTTCGCCTTCGGTGTGTCCCATTCAATCACATCCCCCGGGCGGCAGCCAAGCATAGCCACACCCATCGGAGCCAGAACAGAAATGCGGTTTTCAAACACATCCGCCTCCTGCGGATAACAAAGCGCCCACTCCTCTTCCTCATCGGAATCAAGATCACGCAGAATCACCTTGGAATTCATCGTGACCACATCGTTGGGCACCTCACCTGATTCCACAATCGTCGCCTGCTCCAGATCTGAGTTCAACTCCCTCAGGCACTGGCCCATCTTCTCATCGCCAAACGAATAGTTCACATCCAGCACCTGCGACAACCGGGCGCGATCTGCTTCAGTAATTACGATCGTCTTCGTCATACTTAGGGTTCTCCTGATTGGATATCGTGTACCTGGTATTGAAAAAAATGGCCCTGCGGCCAAACTGGTTAAATAAAAGTAAAAGTAAAAGGGGAAGTTAAAGGTTCTAAAAAAGGTCGGTGGAATTACCGTCGTGCGAACATTAATCGCAACACGCAGCCAATGGTGGGAACACCCACACTTCCCGGAACCGCGCCGGGGCAGAAATTAATATGTCGAGTACTTGGCTGCATGACATTATCCAATACAACTCAATTAATGGATTATGCCGTCAGCCTATGTCAAGCCCTGTTTCGCTTAGGTTTCAGCGCATGAAGAAGCAGGATATTGCTCGAAGCCGGACCAAACCGGTTCCCCTCATAATCCCCAAACGTCCGCTTCACCCGCAGCCCCGCATTCCCCAGCAGTTCCCTGATCTCAGCCGGCTCATACAAACGCAAACTGTAACCCGCCGACTCCTCCCGCTCACCAGCCACAAACCGCGTCCGGTTAATCAGCCGCGAAACATCCGGACGCCACTCAAACTCCTCGTGGATCTCATACTCATCAAGCACCATTAACCGCCGCGGATTTTCTTCCACCGCCTCCAACAGAGCCCGCTTATTCGCAATCTCCAATAGCAGCCCGCCCCCCGGTTTCAAAACCCGATAGATTTCGTTCAGAACAAAACCATTCGGATCCTCAGAAACAGCCGCTTGCCTCCCAGCGCTCTCTCCACCTTCAGAAAACCGCGCCGGCGCCTTATCCATCACGTCCTTAAAACGACCAAAGCTCGTATCCACCAGCTCCCGGTCATAAAACACACTCGGCAGCTTCCAAACCTGCTGCTTCGGCTTTGCCTCCTCCGGCACGTCCAGCTCAGAATCATCCGCCCCGAAATAGCCAAAGCTGTTAAACAGCATCACCGCCGCATCCAACGACCCATCCCGCACCGGCAAATCCCGCATATCCGCCCGCGCCAGCTTCAGATTCCTCGCTGGACGCTCCGGCAAATCTTCCCCCGCCGCCCGCAGATATTCCTGCGCCCGATCCACCGCAATCACGAAATTGCTCTGAGCCAGCAGCCTCGCATGACGGCCAAATCCGCACGCCACATCAACAATCGTCCGACGCCCCAGGTCCAGCACATGCGACGCAAATGCCGCTTCCTCAAGCGCCGCCTGCGGATCAAGCAGATGCTGGCTGTAAATCTCGTGATAAAGACTGCCGAAATATTTATCTGTCCAATAAGACATCGTCCTGTCCGCTACACGCCTGCCGCAAAAACTTTCCAAACCACAGACACAACACGGCTATTGCCCCCCCAACTCCCTAACAAAACTCCGCACCAGGCTTTCCAGCCGGGGCTCGGCCTCTTCCACCGTCCTTAAAACTTTCTCCAGCGAAACAGGCTCCAGCGCATCCGGCAGACACTCATCAGTCACCACGGAAATACACATCGTCTCCAGTCCCGCATGAGCCGCCGTAATAACCTCCGGAATCGTACTCATCCCCACAATATCCGCCCCCATCCGCTGAAACATACGATACTCCGTCGCCGTCTTAAAACACGGTCCCGTCACCGCCACCAACACCCCGCGATGCACCTGAGGAATCTGCTCCCTGATCGCCACCTCCTCAGCCATAGCAATCATCCTCCGGTTATACGGCTCACTCATATCCGGAAAGCGCGGCCCCAGCTCATCCAGGTTCGGCCCGATCAGCGGATTGTCCCCCATCAGGTTAATATGATCATACACCAAAACCAGGCTCCCCGCCCGGATAAGCGGGTTCACGCTACCCACCGCATTCATCACCAGCAGCTTCTTAACCCCCAGCAGACGCATCACCCGGATCGGCAAAGCAATCTGCTGCATCGAATAGCCCTCATAATAATGAAACCGCCCCTGCATCATCATGCACGAGGCACCATGGAAATCCCCCAAAAGCAGCCGCCCCTTATGGCTTTCCACCGTACTCACCGGGAAGTTCGGAATCTCCGCATAATCAATCACCGTAGCATCAGACACCTCCTTCGCAAGGTTACCCATTCCTGTCCCCAGAATGATACCCAGCTCCGGCGTCAATTGCGTTTTTCCGCGGATAAAATCCACCGCTGCGGAGACTTCAGACATACCCGGTTTCACGTTCGTCATTGTTCTTGCTCATTCCCATGGAAATTATAGTTCTTACAACCATAAGCTGAAGGCAAAGAGGTCAACCAGATTGAGCATTCCCAGGCGTCCTTCCGTTGTTATCGTTGGAGCAGGTTTCGGAGGCCTCTATTGCGCCAAAACCCTCGCCCGCGAAAACGCATACATCACACTCATCGATCGAAGGAACTTTCACCTCTTTCAGCCGCTGCTATACCAGGTAGCCTCAGGCAGTCTCGCCTCGGGAGAAATCGCCTCACCCATCCGCACCGAATTTACCCGCCGCGATAACGTCACCGTCCTCCAGGGCGAAGTCACCGGATTTGATTCCGCCCGCAGGCTCGTCCACGTGACAAACAGCGACAGCATCCGGTATGACTATCTCGTCCTCGCCACCGGATCCCATCACCATTATTTCGGCCGCGACGACTGGGAACCCCTGGCCCCTGGCTTGAAAACCGTCGAAGACGCCATGAGGATGCGCAGCCGCATCTTGGGTTCTTTTGAAGAAGCCGAACTGGCCGGCGGTGACTCCGATCGCGTCGCATCCGCCCTCACCTTCGTTATCGTCGGAGGCGGCCCAACCGGAGTCGAACTGGCTGGCACCATCGGTGATCTGGCCCACTCCACCATGCGCGGAGAATTCCGCCGGGTCAACATCACCCAGGCCCGCGTAATCCTCGTTGAAAACGAAAATCGAG
>CAYUGQ010000022.1:19223-27142 GCA_964444305.1 uncultured Candidatus Sumerlaeota bacterium | reverse complement strand
CTTTTGAGGAGCAGTTATTTGTCCGTGCGTGAAAAGAGCGAAATTGGGCCCAGCCGGCAGGATTCGGTGTGGAATCGGATGCGTATGAATGAACGCTGGGGAGTGCTTACTGAGACTTTTGTGCTTATAGCCATGTTGCTGGCGGCGCTGGGGATTTTTGCCTTCATTCAGATTGCTGATGAGGTGAGAGAGGGGGATATGTACCGGTTTGATGCGACGCTTTTGAAGGCGTTTCGGGATCCGGTGGATATGTCGCAGACGATCGGGCCGAATTGGATTAAGACGATGGCGCTGGACATTACGGCGCTGGGGGGTACGACGGTTTTAATTATCGTGGTGTTGGTGACGCTGGGTTTTTTATGGATTGCGAAGAAGCGGAAGGCGTTTTTCCTGGTGGCGGCTGCTGCGGTGGGGGGGCAAATTTTTAATTCGGGGTTGAAGGAGCTTTTTGCGCGGCCGAGGCCGTCGATTGTGCCGCACCTGGCGGAGGTTCATACGCCGAGTTTTCCGAGCGGGCACAGCATGATGAGCGCGGTGATTTATCTGACGCTGGGAATTTTGGTGAGTAACCTGGTGGAGGGGCGCAGACAGCGGGCTTTTATTATTGTGGTGGCGGTGATGCTGACTGTGCTGGTGGGGATTACGCGGGTTTTTCTGGGGGTGCATTATCCCTCGGATGTGCTGGCGGGGTGGTCTGTAGGGCTGACGTGGGCTCTTATTTGTGTGATGGTTGAGCGGATTTTGCAGAGGCGGGGAAAGGTGGAGAAGCCGGGCGAGCAGACGGATCGGTTGATTCAGATCAGTACCGATGATGACGCAACGGATGGCGCTGCCTGATCAATCCCGGGGGAGTTCTTCGACCAGCAGGGTAAGCCGGCGCCACCAATAGGTGGCTTTTTCCACGGCGTCGGCCGGGGGGGTGCGATGGGAGCGTTGCATTCGCTTGATGTTTTTCTGGACTTGGCTGAGAAAAAAGAGTCCTTCAAACAGTGGCAGAAGAAAGCGGCATTGTTCTGCGACTTCGGGGTCGAGTTTACTGAAGTAGAGGTGGTTCAATTTTTCGATCAGGGCCTGGTCGCCGCCGCAGAGGGAGTGGTGGACGACGACGAGATCTGAGGCTCCGACTTCCCATAAGAGGGTGGTTGTATCTATCAGGCAGAAACCGCCGTCGTCTTCGAAGATGCAGTTTTCGCGGTGGAGTTTGTCATGGACGAGGCTGAAGCGGGTTATACGATTGAGGTCGTCTTTCCAGGTTTCAAACCACCGCCGGACGGTGGCGGTGTGGGATAGCTGGCCGACGACGACGCGGCCTTTGAGAGCACGGCTTAGCTGCTTTTCTACACGGCGAAAGAGGACATTGCCGTAGTCTTCGCTGCGGGGGAGGTCGATGGGACCCCAGACTTCTGCGGTGACGTTGTGAAGGCGGGCCAGTTGGTCGGTTACGGCTTCGAGGTCTTCGTCGGTTAATTCGGTGGAGCGTTTTGTGCGGCCATGGACGAATTCTTCTACGAGAAATATTGCTCCGAAGCGGCTGGGGCTGTCCATGAAGTGTAGGATATTGGGGACGCGGACGTGGTGTTTTTGCAGGAATGTGGATGCGGCAAAATGCTGGAGGGCTTCTGCCCGGCGGCTGAGGGGATAGGCACGGACAATGACGGTTTGCTGGTCCAGATTGACAATGCGCACCAGGGAGCGGAGGCCGCCGAGGGGAATCTGAACGGTGGGGGCCGGGCGGGTGTTTTTGTCGTCGACTTCGAGGATGGTGGGGATGGCTTTGGTGATGAATCGCTTGGTGGCGACTTCCATGTGAAAGACGTTTTGGGATTGCCAATAAAGGCGCTTGTGCCTCCAAAGGGGGACGAGACCCCGGGCGAAGCGGACACCCTGATCCATGCCTGCTGCGGCCAGGTCGATCATGTTGCCATGAACATGACGGATGGGGGTTTCGACGGCTATGGCACTGACGATGAAGGCGATGGGCAGCGCGCCGAGATAAATATCGCTGAGCCAGGTGAGGCCAGCCACGCAGAGGAGCAACGGAAGGGTGGCGCCGAGGGCCACGGAAATCCATCCGCCGAGGGGGCGGCCCAGGCGAAGCAACATGAAGCCGGCGGTAAAGAGGATTACGGATATCAGGTCGGGGAAGGTGCGTCGGTAAGTCACGTCGACGCCCATGCCTAATATTTTTCCGATGTGATTAAAGGGTTGGAGAAATCCCATGGATGGACTTTTGCGTTCGATAACGTCGTCGAGGAGGGAGTCCACCAGGATGTAGATTACAAGGACGACGGTTATAAAAAGGAAAGTGCCGAGGAGGCGGTTCTTGGCAACGCGAGATGGGGTTCTCCAGAGAAAGAACAGGAACCATACGGCAGCGAGCAGGATGATGCGTTCGCGGCCGTCGTCATCGGCCACGAGCAGGACGATGCGGTCGAAGACGGGTGACTGACCGGCGGCGCTGTTAAAAAAATAGGCTCCGCGGTGGTCGATGGACTGGATTACCTGCATGACGGCCGGGATGAGGGCCCCCCCGAGCACCAGGAGGCCAACGGCCACAGCAAAGCTGAGTTTGCGCCAGAAGGGTTTTTGTGTTTGGGCGTTATTTATCCCGCTCACGCTGATCCACCAGTTCTTCGATAATCCGTTTCATGTATTCGCGTTCGCCGCCGGCAAGGGCTGCCAGACGAATGCCGGCCTGCACCACGGCGAAAATGATCCTGACGAGTATCAGCAGAACAAGCGTCAGTAACATTAATGCGCCTAGGCGTGCTGATTTTGAGCCGATGCGCCCGAGGAGGCGGGCGGTGTCTTCGACGGGATCGGCCGAAATGGGTGCCATGCTGTTGTTTGTGTCCATTCCATTGCCGGACTGTGCTGTCTGGTTATGGCTGATTCTTTGTCGGTCTGGCGTTTCGAAACTTTGTGGAAATGCATCAGTGGCCCGGCCTCGGACTACGAACTCCCAGCGATCCACCTGGGTTTCGAATGCGCGGGGATCCATGATGACGCGGCCTATCTGGAAAAAGAGATAGCCGGCCATGGCGACGCCCATGGCCACGAGCACGAGGCCGAACCACGCGGCAAAGACCCGAACATCCGTAGTGGGATCCACTGGGGGTGGCCGGTGAGGTGGACGGGGGGGATCATCGTCATTACGCTTCATTGAGAAGTTTTAGTATCTGAATTCCGTGGAATTCAGGGGTGTTCGCCAGCATTATTGAGGTGAGGTCTGATCATCTTAGCGTTTTTGAAGTCGATTGACTACGGCGCGCAGACCGAGCAGGTAGCTGTCGCTGCCGAAGCCGGCGACCTGGCCGATGCAGACGGGGGCCAGCAGGCTCTTGTGGCGGAACTCTTCAGGGCGGGCGTAGACGTTTGAGAGGTGGACTTCCACAACGGGCAGGGGCTGGATGGATGAGATGGCGTCTCGCAGGGCTACGCTGGTGTGGGTGTATGCGCCGGGATTGAAAACCACGGCGTCGCAGCTTTCACGGGCGGCATGGAGCCGGTCAATCAGCGCGCCTTCGCTGTTGGACTGGAAAAATTCGAGTTTCACGCCCAGTTCTTCGCCGAGACTGGTGAGAGCTTTTTCGATGTCTGGCAATGTGGTGCTGCCATAAACATCGGGCTCACGAGTGCCCAGGAGGTTCAAGTTTGGGCCGTGCATTATTAATATTGTGGTCATATTTGGATTCCCGTGATGGCGGTGGAGGTTTGAGGTTTACGGAGGATTCGGGCCATGATTATGATGTCTTCATAGCCCGATTCGGTTTTTCGGGCAAGTCGCTTTGTGCCTTCGACCTGAAAGTCAAATTTGCCGTAGAGACTCATTGCGCGGCGGTTGCTGGAGAAGACGTCGAGCTCTACGCGTTCGAGGCCGGCGGTGATGGATTTTTTGAGGGCGCGTTCCATGAGCAGGCTGCCGAGCCCTTCGCCTCGAAATCGGGAGTGGATGCCGATACCCAGGACGCCAACATGTTGCTGGGCTTCGTAGGGTTTACGGCTAATGTCGATCCAGCCGATTACGGTAGGGCCGGGGACGAGGGCGACGAACATTGGCAAATTTTCGCTGAGGATGTCTTCTACGAACTGCCGCGATTTTTCGATGTCGGGGGCGCAGGAGCTCATGAGATATTGGCGTTCGCGGCAGACGCTGTCGAGGCAGGTGTGATACTGTTGCAACAGTTCCATTCGCATGGGAGCGATGGCTATCCAGGGCTGACTGGAGGGAAGGTTCTCCAAACCTGCTGACGTCATTATGCGTGGCGCTCTATGATGAGGGGTTGCAGTGAGGGGGGCTGGGGCGCAATGCTTATGGCTTGTTTCAGTTGCTGGCGGCATTGGTGCATCTGAGCTTCGTCTCGATAGTAGATGGTCACGACGGGTTCGCCCCTGGACACTTTATCTCCGGCTTTTTTCTGCATGATCAGGCCGACGGCGGGATCAATGACATCGGACATGGTGCGCCGGCCTGCTCCCAAAAGGAGGCCTGCGATGCCGACGTCGCGGCAGTTATTGATGATGACGAATCCATCTTGTTCGGCGACGAAATCGGCTTGCAGCACATCGCCGAGCAGCTTTGAGGGGTTATCGAGGGTGGTCAGATCGCCGCCTTGTTGCTGGACCATCTGGCGGAAAATTTCCCATGCGGAGTTGTCGTCCAAAGCTGACGTGGCGCGCTGCAGGGCCTGTTCTTTGGTGGTATCGATTTCTCCAAGAAGCACCATTTCGGCGACAAGTTCGAGAACGATTTCCCGGAGATCGGCGGGGCCGCCCCCTTGAAGGCATTCGATGGACTCGATGACTTCGAGGGCATTACCAACGGCGCGACCGAGGGGCTGATTCATATCGGTGATCAGGCAGCGGACGGGAAGACCGAGGGCTTCTCCTGTGGAAACCAGGCCGGCGGCAAGGTCGCGCGCGCCGTCAATGCTGGACATAAAGGCACCGCTGCCGCATTTCACATCCATGACGATGCCTTTGGCTCCGGAGGCTGCCTTCTTGCTGAGAATGGAAGAGCAAAGCAGGGGGATGCTTTCGACGGTGGCCGTGACATCGCGGAGGGCGTAAAGCTTTTTATCGGCTGGGACGAAGTCGTCGGACTGTCCGACCAACGCGACGCCGAGGCTTTCCACCTGGGCATAGAAGGCTTGGGTGGAGAGATTAACATTAAAGCCGGGAATGCTTTCCAGCTTATCAATGGTGCCGCCGGTGTGGCCCAATCCCCTGCCGGCAACCATGGGTACGGCCAGGCCGCAGGCGGCGGCGAGCGGGGCGAGAATGAGGCTGACTTTGTCTCCGACGCCGCCGGTGCTGTGTTTGTCGATCAGGGGGCGGTTGACGTCGAGCTTGTAGGTTATGCCGGAGTTCATCATGGCGCGGGTGAGCTCGGCGGTTTCCTGGGGCGTCATTCCCTGAAAAAAGATGGCCATGGTGAGGGCAGAGGCTTGGTAGTCCTGCACCTCTCCCCTGACATAGCCACCAATGAAGGTGCTGATTTCGTCGGCAGACAGCGTACCGCCGTCGCGCTTTTTCCGGATTATCTCTGCAGGCAACATATCTGCGCCTGATGCAAACCCTGCGCCTTTAGGAAGGTCAATGGCAAAAGCGCTGAGGGGCGATTGGAATCAGGAGCGGCCTACGACTTCGCAGGTGACTTTGGTAATTCCAGAACTGACCATGCCCAGCTTGCTGGCCGCGTTTTTAGAGAGATCAATGATGCGGCCGCGGGTGAAGGGTCCGCGATTGTTAATGCGAACGATGACTTCGCGGCCGTTGCGCTCGTTGCGCACTTTTACAAGGGTACCAAAAGGAAGCGTTTTATGGGCGGCGGTGAGACTGTTTTGGTCATATCTTTCGCCATTGGCGGTTTTGCGACCATGCCATTTACCGCCATACCAGCTTGCGATTCCCGATTGCCGGGTTCCGTTGAGCTTGCTTGGCTTGATGGCAGGTACGGTGTCATATTGGGGACCGGCGGATTTTCCCTGCTGATGCCGGGCTGTGGCGTGATGCTGATTGCGTTTGGTGAGTCGATTTAAAAGGCTTTGCTTTTGAGCAGTAGATCCGGCATGGACAGCCGGGGCGCCGCTGGTGTGATTTCGGGCGGCCTGCCGGGCATGGGTGTTTGCATAGAAATTAGGGTGCTGGGCCGCGGATGTGGAAACCTGTCGCTGAGTTGTGCGGACATTTTGAGGTTGAGCGGCGACCCGCGATGATGTGCCGGGGCGGGCTGCCTGAAAAGAGGATGCCGGGGCGTTAGATACTTGCTGGATTGTATAACCGTCTTGCTGGATTGTATAACCGTGGGTTGATGCCGGGTTATGGGCGGATGCCGTTTGTGCCTGGCGGCGCTGGGCCGGGGCGGGATGAGACTGCTGCTGACGGGCGGATGCTGCCGGGGCCTGTGGAGTGCGGGCGGGTGTCTGGGATGAAGTCTGTGCTGGAGAGGCGTTTAGTCGAGAGGAAACCGCATGATCTGTATAAGTATTGAGGGAGCGGGCTGCCTGTGCGGAAGCCACGACTACGTTTTGCTGTGGGGTTGCACTAGGGGCAGCGCCTACGGGCACTGTTGCGCCGGTTTGCGGTGTCGTTACATAGAAATTCATGCTGGGCTGTGACGGTGCTGTTTGCTGCTGGCCAAATGCTGCTGCCGTGAGTGTTAGGACTGCCGACGCGAGGACGACGGTACCTGAAGAGACGTTCATCGATCTCTCAGTAACCTCCAGTTTTTCGTGCCACATGTCACTTTAAGAAATGTAAAGCCTAGTTCCTTGCCACGCTGTAAAGGAAATATTCGGAAATGAGATAACTCCGAATTTCGGACTGTAATATTGTTGACGTGTGGTTCTGGCTATTGTGACTGTTGTGTAATTGCCGAACGAGGTACAGGAGACACTTTATGAAACTGGGATTCAGCCTGATGTTTATTGCCGCATCTTGTGTGGGGCTGACTGGCTGTGCGAACTGGCAGAATCGGACGGGGACCGTAGGTTCCGCTGCGGACAGCAGCCTTACGTTGGCACCGCCGCCGCCGCCGGGTTCTGGTGATTCGCTTCTTAGTGCTCCTGGTGCGGGTTTTGGCGAGCCGGGACCTGCTATGCCGCCTCCGCCGGGTTCGGACCCATTTTTGACTTTGCCGCCTGCGGGTGCTCCGCCGGAGCGGCTGAATCTATCGCAAGGTTCCAGCAGCACGGGAGGCTCTTCGTCTTCGTCGCCTGTGCCTGGGCGGATGTATAACCTGGAGTCTTCGGCCCCGAAAAAACAGACAGCGGCAAAATCCAGCAGTTCGAGTTCTTCTACCGGTTCCAGCAGCGGCCCGGGCAAAACGATTTCGCGCTTGGCCAGCAAGTCGGAGCCGACTGCTTCGTCTACGGGAAGCAGGAACACGACGGCAAAATCTGCTGAGGAAGCGCCGAAGGCGGGTTCAAACACGCTGGCAAGACTGTCGCGCAGCGCGAGTCAGGACAACGAATCAATGCCGAGCCCGACATCGCTGCCTCGGCCGGAAGTCCCGGCGGAACCGGCTGCGGCGGCGCCGACATCGCAGCCGGCTGAGTCGAGTCCTGAGCCTGTTTTTGATACCAGCTTTCTGGCTCAGCCTGTGCGAAAAGGGGCGGATTCTGGATCGGGTAACAACGATGAATCTAAAGGTCCGCAAAGCAATCACATCCCAAAAAGCCGGGGCCTGGGCGAGGACATCCGCCCGATGATCTACCCGGTGAGCAACCCGGCAGTGGATGAGCCGGTGGATATTACGCAGTTTACGTGATCGCAGGGTTTTGGAAAGACCCGATTTATTTCATAGACTCAGGGGCAATTCGCTATCTGACGGCTTAAAATTTCCGTTTAGCCGAAAACCTGCGCCAAATTGGCACACGCCTCGCTGAATGCTTAGGGTAGTGGCGGATGGTTCACGG
>CAYUGQ010000022.1:0-19123 GCA_964444305.1 uncultured Candidatus Sumerlaeota bacterium | reverse complement strand
GCCAAATTGGCACACGCCTCGCTGAATGCTTAGGGTAGTGGCGGATGGTTCACGGTGATTGTTTTCAATAGTGCCTCATTCGCCTCATCAAAACTAACCAAGTATGGAGGTTCACCATGTTAAGATGGGCGTTAATTTTTCTGGTAATCGCACTTATTGCTGCTGTTCTCGGCTTTTCCGGTATTGCCGGTTGGGCTTATTGGGCAGCAGGTGTGCTATTTATCGTATTCCTGATTTTGCTGGTGGTTTCGCTGGTCAGCGGTCGGAATCCGGTCTGATATTTAAATCAGTTTTGTCTTTAACCTAAGCTGTTTCAAAAGCTCTCGGGTGGTTGATGGATCTCGTTAATTACGAGGCATTATTACTGGCTGTTGAGTTTTTGAAACAGCTTTTTTACGCTCTGGTTTTCGCAACTTCTGGTTCCTGGCGGCTTAACTCCCGTCGTCTTTCTCATTGAGGAGGTTGTATCTTACCATTTTGTTGTGCAGGCTTTTTCGACTGATGCCGAGCATGTCGGCGGTGGCTTGCCGGTGACCGTTGTTTTTGTCGAGTGCTTTCAGGATGAGTTCTTTTTCGAAAATTTCCCCGAGCTGTTCCATTTTGGCGGCGAGGGGGGTGTCGAAATCGGTGAGGAATCCGGGGGGGACGGTGGGGCATTCGTTGGCTGTTGGTGACGGTGATGGGGTTGTAGCCCTTATCTGTGGGCTGGATCGGCCAGCGGAATTGCTGTGTCTTGTTTCCTGAACCTGGGGGGGCAGGTCTTGCAGTTTGACTAGTGTGCCGCCGGCCATTACCATTGCTCTCTGGAGGACGTTTTCCAGTTCTCGCACGTTGCCCGGCCATGAATAGTTCATTAGCGCATGCATGGCGTCTGATTCTACGCCGAGGATGTTTCGGGAGAGGCGTCCGTTGAGGAGGCTGAGGAGGCTTTGCACGAGGAGGGGGATATCTGAGATGCGATGGCGCAGGGGCGGGAGGTGGATGGGAAGGACGTTTAGCCGGAAGTATAAATCTTCGCGGAAGCGCTTCTCTTTAATTTCCTCTAAGAGGTCCCGGTTTGTGGCGGTGATTATGCGGATATCCACGTGGATCGCTTTACTGCCGCCGACGCGCCAGACTTCCCGCTCCTGGAGGACGCGAAGGAGTTTTGATTGGAGGGCCAGAGGCATCTCTCCGATTTCGTCGAGGAAAATACTTCCCCCGTTTGCGCTTTCAAATTTGCCGATGTGGGTGCCGATTGCTCCGGTGAAGGAGCCTTTTTCGTGTCCGAAAAGTTCGCTTTCGAGGAGATTTTCTGGGATGGCGGCGCAATTGACGCTGACGAAGGGTTTGTCGCGGCGGGGGCTTTGATAGTGAACAGCCTGGGCTACCAGTTCTTTGCCGGTGCCGCTTTCGCCTGTGATGAGGACTGTTACGTCGTTGGTAACGACGCGCTCAAGCAGGGCGAAGACTTCTTGCATGGCATCGCTCTGGCCGATGATGCGGTCAAAGCGGGCTCGGCCGCGGAGTTTATTTTCGAGGGTGGCGACATGATTGAGCAGGGCTGTTTTTTCCAGGGCGCGCCGAACGACCACGCGCATTTCTTCCAGCTCGAAAGGCTTGCTGAAGTAATCGTAGGCACCCTCGCGCATGGCTTCGATGGCCAGTTCGGTGTTGCCGTGGGCGGTGATCATGACGACGACGAGGCTGGGGCGGATTCGGCGCATTTCCCGGAGAGCCTGTATGCCGTCCAGTTCGGGCATGCGGATGTCCATAATGACGAGATCAAATTGATTTTCGCGGACAGCCTGCAGGGCCTGCTGACCATCGGAGGCTACTTCGACGTCGTACCCTTCACGGCGCATGGCTTCGCGCAGCAAAAACCGCATGCTGTCTTCGTCATCCACCACCAGTATGCGGGGGGTGTCAAATTGCAAGCTGAGAGACATTTTGGTTTGGATCCTTTATAACGACATGATCAATTTGCGGGGGAAGAGGCCTCGCTGCTGAGGTCCGGTATTACAGAGCCCAGCGGCGTTGTTTCCGTGGCGATTAGCATGATAAAGCGAATCCAGCCCTCGGAACATTCTATGGTCAAGCGCCCTCCATGGTTTGCGGCCACCTGGGCGGCGATAGGCAAACCGAGGCCGGTGCCGGTCCCTTTTGTTGTGAAGAAGGGCTCGAAGATGCGCTGCTGAATGTCGAGGGGAAGCGGATCGCCCTGGTTTTCAATAACGATACGCGCGAGGCGGACGGGAGCGGAGGTCAGACCGACGGTTACTCGGACTGTGCCGCCTTGGGGTGATGCGTCGACGGCGTTGATGAGCAAGTTCAGCAGCGCCTGTCGAAGCTGATTTTTCGAGGCTGTCATGCGAGGCAGTTGTTCTATGTTCTTTTCAACGCGGATGTTTCGCGATTTGAAGCGCTCGTCTGAACTGACAAGCTGTAAAATTTCTTCCATAAGGCGGCTGAAATCGGTGGGGACTTTGTCGGACGCGGGCTGGCTGTAGGCCTGCACCTCCCTGACGAGGGTATCAAGTCGGTTGACTTCTTTGGTGATAATGTGGAGATAATCCGCGGATGGACTATTGGGTCCGAGATCTTCCTGGAGCAACTGGGCGGTTGCCTTGATGGCACCGAGTGGGTTTCGGATTTCATGGGCCAGTCCTGTGGCGAAAGTGCCCATCGTTGCCAGGCGGTCTGCGTTTTTCAGATGCTGATAAAATTTTTCCATTTCGGCCCGATCGCGGACGTTGATGATCACGCCGAAAATGTTGTTCGACGAATCCCGCATGGGTGTAAAGCCGACAATGACGGGCACCGGCTTGTCGTCAATAAGGAGATCAAGTCGCTGGTCTTTAATGCTTTCCTGTTTCCAGATGACTCGTTCGTGCAGACGCAGGAGTTCGGCAAATTCTTCGCGGGCAAAAACTTCGCGGATTGATTTTCCGCTGACATCATGGTTGCGTAGTTGGAGCAGTTTTTCCGCTGAGGAATTTACGGCGGTGATTGTGCCGTTGATATCGGTGATGACGAGTCCGCCGGTAAAACTTTCGAGGATGAACCGGTTGCGGGTTTCGATGAAGAGGTTGAGGGATTCCAGCATGTAATTGAAGGAGCTGCTGAGTTCGCCCATTTCGTCATGGCGATTATCGTCGGCCTTGGAAGTGAGATCTCCGCTGGCGACGCGTTCGGCCAGGCGGATCATATCCCGCACGGGACGGGTGAGGGACCAGGCAAGCACATAGCCAATCATTGCACCGCCAACCACAAACAGCCACAGGACTTTCAGCCAGTCTCGGGCGAAATCCCGTTGACTGCCTTGGTAAACGACCGTTGTGGTGGTCATGTAGGCATCGGTCACCCAGAAAAGAATCCAGGCGAGAAGGCTGAGCAACAGGACGATGACGGCGGGAACAGCTACCAGCAGGCGGACGCGAACGCTTTTGCTGATGCGGCGGGGAAGTGCTGTTCCGGCTGGGGGCAGACTTTGTTTTACCTGGGCTTGCTCAGTCATGGAGAATGATTTACCTGAACGGGGTTTGTCAGCGCAAAGCAAAAAAAGCTGGCATCTGATGCCGTGGTGATTTTCAGTCAGACAGATTCTAGAGAACTGATGAGAGACGGTGGCATCATGCGTAAAATTTTTACTCTGATCTGCGTGGGCCTGGCCCTGGCGCTGAGCGGTTGTGGTGGGAACAGGGGGGATTCAGACGGCGGCGGCGCGTCATCGTCGGCTGTCGGCAACTCTGAAACTACCGCCACAGAGACTGCGGAACAATCGGTGGCTGAACGAGTCGAACAGCCAGAGTTTTATACGGAGCGTTATATCAGCTCGCCGGAAGAACGCTTGCACCGGCGACAAAATCGTATTGAGCAGCACCTGGCCAGCGGAGGCACGAGTGGCGGAAACTGAGTCGCCCCGGATTTACCTGGCGTCGGGCTCACCCCGGCGGCGGTTGTTGTTTCAGTTATTGGGAATTCCGCACGACCTGGTTTCTCCAGACGTTGATGAACGCAGCCTTCAGGCGCGCACGCCCCGGGAATTCGCTTTAAAGGCGGCTTTTGCGAAGGCTAGTGCGGCTGACGCTTTGGTTCCGAAAAATGCTGTGGTGGTGTCGGCGGATACGATCGTGGTGGTGGATGATAAAATTCTGTTTAAGCCGGTGGATGAAGAGGATGCGTTTAACATCCTGAGACAGATCGCGGGGCGAACCCATAATGTGATTTCGGCGGTGGCCGTGCGGGAGGTGGGGCGGGCGACTCAATTGGACGCGGTGATGACGGAGGTCACTATGCGCAATATTTCTGACGAGGAAATCAGGGATTATATTGCCACCGGGGAGCCCATGGACAAGGCGGGAGCTTACGGGATTCAGGCGATGGGCGGGCGCCTGGTGGAGCGGATTACGGGGGATTATTTCAATGTGGTCGGCCTGCCACTGGATAAGATGTTGCAGATGCTAGGGGCGCATGTGGACATTACGTCCTATCGCATGGCCCGGCGGGATCTGACGCCGGAGAAGTTTGCGGCGATGATATGATGGCTGGTGTGGGGTTAATGCTAGCTTTATTTGCCTGGATCAATCTGGCTAACTCAAAAAAAGCCCGGGTGAAGCGATCTTATGAGACGCTTTACCCGGGCTTTTGTTAATGATTGAATCTGATTGGGCTAGATATACTTTTTGCTTTCGAGATACTCCACAATCTGGTCGACACACTGGTCTACGTTTTTGTTGGCGCTGTCGATGTGGATTTCGGGGCTGTCAGGTGCCTCGTAGGGAGCGTCAGGTGACACACCGGTGAAGCCTTTGATTTCTCCGGCCATGGCTTTTTTGTAGAGACCTTTAGGGTCGCGCTCGGCGCAGACTTCTACGGGTGCATCCACGAAGATTTCGATGAATTCTCCGTCTTCAAGAAAGTCGCGTACCATGTTGCGGTCGTCTTTGTAAGGGCTGATGAAGCTGGTAATCACGATCATACCGGAATCAACGAACAGCTTGGAGACTTCGCCGATGCGGCGGATGTTCTCGGTGCGGTCTTCCGGGGTGAAGCCGAGGTTTTTATTAAGGCCGTGGCGGATGTTGTCGCCATCTAGCACATAGGCAAGGCGCTTGCGCTCGATCAGTACCTGTTCGAGAGCCATGGCAATGGTGCTTTTCCCGCAGGCAGACAAGCCTGTCAGCCAGATGCAGACTGGCTTTTGGCCGGTTAGTGTCGTGCGCTCTTCCCGGGTAACCTTGCTGCCATGCCAGGTGATGTTCGTTGCCTTCTGTTCTGCCATTGATTTAATACTCCACGAGGAATGATAAAATAGCCGCCACAGGACCTGACTTCAGCAGTCTGACTTTAAGACGGCACCGCTTTTCCACACAGCGGAATTGTCGCTGAATTCGATAGTTTGTACAAATAACTACAAAACAGGTAGACTTGCCGGATGCAGCCTGACGCTGAAGGTTCGAGGCGGGTTTTTGTAGTTCCATCCGTAGCCTCGGCGGTGTGTGCGTGGTCGCTTCGCTTACACGGCGCAGAGGAAAGTCCGAACACCACAGGACAGGATGCCAGGTAACCCCTGGGCCCGCAAGGGACGGCAAGTGCAACAGAAAGCAAACCGCCTAAGCCATGCCGAAAGGTGTGGCCGGTAAGGGTGAAACGGTGCGGTAAGAGCGCACCAGCGGCGTGGTAACACGACCGGCTAGGTAAACCCCATCCGGTGCAAGTCCAAATAGGGTTCGACGTGGATGTCTCTTGACGTCCAGGCTGTGGTCCGCAGCCCAGCATAGCCCCTCGGGGTGGTGCCGTCAGAACCGGGTAGGGTGCTTGAGCCATTGCGTGAGCAATGGCCTAGAGGAATGATCACGGCAGCGCGGAAGTTTCGTGCTGAACAGAATTCGGCTTATATCACCCGCCGGGGCTACAGGTTTTTCTCCGTGATGCTTAGGAATACCAGTCGATGAAGCGCTTAAAATTATACACCAGCTTGCTGAAGACGTTGCTGCTGTTATAATACTGCGCGGTGCTGGGTTCGGCGGTCAGGCCGTGTACCACAAGGCCGATTCCCGTGGAATATATGGGCGAGCTGACGACGCCGCTCATTCCTTTTAATCCCTGCGGAATGCCGACTTTGGCTGGCATTTCAAACAGTCGCTCGGCGAGCTCGGCACTGCCATGGAGCAGGGAGGTTCCGCCGGTGAGAACGACGCCGCCATAGATGTTATTGGCGACGGGAGAAGCCTCAACCATTTGGCGAGCCATCATGAAAATCTGCTCGAGACGGGCTTCGGCGATCTCACACAGGAAACGGCGATTGGCTGACACGCGGGAGTTTTTCAGGACGTCAGAAACTTCGATGACTTCGTCGGGATCGACGGAATCGACGAGGGCACTGGAGTATTTTTTCTTTACGTTTTCTGCGTCGTAGCGGGAGATTTTCAGACCGTAGGCAATGTCGTTTGTGATCGAATCGCCACCGAGGGGGATAACGCCGGAGAATTTGACACTGCCCCCGGTGAAGACGGCCACGTCGCTGGTGCCGCCACCGATGTCGATCAGCAGCACGCCGAGATCGCGTTCATTATCGCTGAGGATGGCCAGGGAAGATGCCAGGGATTCGAGCAGGATATCGCGGGTGCGCAAACCGGCGAGGTTAATGCAACGGACAATATTGGACGCGCTGGTGACGGCGGCCAGCACCAGGTGGACTCGCACTTCGAGTGTGCTGCAGCTCATGCCAATGGGGTTTTTAATGCCGGGCTGGCCATCGCAGACATATTCCTGGGGAATGGCGTGGATGATTTCCACATCTTTCGGCACGGTGATATTGCGGGCTTTATCCAGCACGCGCTGACGATCGAGCTCGTTTACGCCGCGGACGGGGTTTTGCACCTCGACGACGCCGCGGCTGTTCTGGCTGGTTATGTGGCCGCCGGCAATGCCGACAAAGACTTCGCGGACCTCGACGTCGGCCATTTGCTCGGCCTTCTGAACGGCTTTCTGGATGCTGTCGACGGTGGCTTCGATGTCGACAACCATGCCTTTTTTGAGGCCCTGGCTGGGATGACTGCCTACGCCGAGCACGGTGACCTGATTGTCTTCGTCTATTTGGCCGATGATACAACAGATTTTTGTGGTGCCGATGTCGAGTCCGGCGATAAACTTTTGCCGCCGCTTACGCATGAATACCACCCGGCTCCGCTTTCGCAGCAGCGTTATTTTGGATCAAAATAAAATGTATAGAGTCGTTCTGGGACGCAGGCAAGGCGCTACCTCTGCTGTGTTCGTGGCATATTATAAAGCGAGCCGGGGGCTTGCTGTTGATATTGACGCGGATACTGGGCCTGGGGGTATTGCTGAGGCCGCTGCTGCTGGGATTGCTGGTAATAGCCTTGTGGATAAGCTGCGCGGGGTTGTTGCTGCTGATAATAGCCGGGCGGATAGGCGGCCTGCTGATTTCCATAGCCGTAGCCATATTGCGCCTGGACGGGTTGTTGCTGGGCTGGAACCGCCGGGCGTGCAGGTGCAGCCCGGCGCACCTGACCGCTTTGGCCGGCACCCTGGTTCTGGGTTGTATTGTTGCTTTGCTGCTGTTGCTGTGCATGAGTCCTGGCATATTTTTCATTGGCTTCCTGCAGCGCCTGCTGAACAATTTCATATTCCCGGTTCTTGACCAGCAGGGCGGTTTCTTTCTCCATCACGAAGCCCATTTTGTCATAACTGAGATCTATGTAAACTAGGTCTGAGTAAGGGTCTACACTTTCAGACTCCAGCTTAAGCAAAAGAGTCTCCAGTTCGGGAAGCTTGTCAACGGGGTTACCGTCACCCAACAGGATGTCAAGCCCGCCCTTCATGTGCATGACAAGTGTTTCCAGGGGCGAAACCGCTTCTTGTTGAATCTGCACTTCTGAAATCAGATCGTATAATTTTTTGTTCCGCTGGCGTAGAACCTGTATGAGGAGGAGCGTCTTATCCAAACTGTCGCTGTCGATCTTCTCCCCTTCGTGGATCGCCTCGGGGCTTAGTCCGGATACCAGCGGAAGATCATCAATTCTCAGCAGATCTTCCAGATCCAGCCGCCCCATAACGTGGCCCTCATTATCTATCAGAAAATATCCGGCGGCGGTGGCGGCAATGGCCATTTCTTCGCGCTCGACGGCAGAAATCTTGAGACTGTTGGGATAGACTTTGGTCACTCGGATGTCTCGCACCCGGGGATGCAGGGCGATTTGCTCTTCCAGTTCTGTGCTGTTAATGGAAAGCAGGTTTGGCTGATTATCAACATGAGAACTGATGAGACCGATGATTTCCCTGCGCACATCGTCAGAGACGCCTTCGATTTGAGGTTCTTTCAGAGCAAAATAGGGGGCTTCCATAAAGAAACCATAGCCGGCCTGACTGATGGCGGCTGAGGAGAGGATGAATCCAATGGTATAAAAAGTGTTGCGAATCCGGCGGCGCACGAGTCGGCTTTTGCGCATGGCCATACGACCGGGACGGCGAGGCACTGTCATGGGCTGCCCGCCTACCGTGATTCTATGAACTATCTTTTCTTTGCCGCTTGCCATCTTGCCTCTAAGGGTTGTTTACCATTTGGTCTGAATGATGATAATGATGAAGAACAAATTTCAATGCGCATTTTCAAAAATGTTTTTCAGTATGTCAAGGCCGGGTCAGGGTTTTTTGGTTTACAAAATTCAGGAATGAGATCGTGTTAGACAATTCCAACTCCCTACAAAGCAGGTTCCTTAAATATGTAGGACAGACTTCGCCGTATGATCCTTCTTTGGAAGTGGCGAGTGCTGAGGGGATGTATATTGTCGACTCGGCTGGAAAACGATATCTGGATTTTATCAGCGGATTTTCTGTGACTAACCTGGGCCATGGCCACCCGGAGGTGACCCGGGCGGTGGTTGGACAAGCGCAGAAGTATGCTCACACGTCGGTCTATGGGGAACACGTGCAGGCACCACAGGTGGGACTGGCGGAGCAAATCGCCAGTGTGGCTCCGTCGCCTTTGAATTGCGTTTATTTCCTCTGCAGCGGGGCCGAAGCCAATGATGCGGCTTTAAAACTGGCGGCCAAGACGACGGGGCGCGGGCGGTTTCTGGCGTTTACGAATGCCTATCATGGGACAACCGCCGGGGCGATGTCCTGTTTTGGGAATGAGCATTTTCGAAAGCAATTTCCCGGATTGCAGGCTCAGGTACGGTTTCTGCCGTTTGGGGATACGACGGTGCTGGACCAGATAGATGAATCTGTTGCGGCGGTTATCATGGAGCCTGTGCAGGGGGAAGCCGGGGTTTTTCCGCCGCCGGCTGGTTTTCTTGAGGCTGTGCGCCGTCGTTGTTGTGATGTGGGTGCCTTATTAATTTTTGATGAAGTCCAGACTGGATTTGGCCGGACGGGCCAATGGTTTGCGGCTCACACTTATGGCGTTACGCCGGATGTGATTACTATGGCCAAAGGAATGGGGGCGGGCTATCCCTTGGCAGGCGTGCTTGCCGAGCGGGAAATGCTGTATAACTTTGCCGCTGATCCTCCGTTTAGCCACATCACGACGTTCGGAGGTCATCCCGTTTCGTGCGCGGCGGGGCTGGCTTCGATGAAAGTGATTGCCGAGGCAGATCTTCTGGCAAACGCCCGGCGGCAGGGCGCCTACTTGATGGAGAATTTACGCCAGATGCAGGCCCGCCATGGCGACCTGATCGCGGAGGTGCGAGGAGTGGGGCTGATGATCGGGCTGGACATGGCAAGCGAACCCCTGGCCCGCTTTGTCGTGGAGACAGCCCGGGAGAATGGTCTGATCCTGGAAACATCGCTCTTGCGGAGCACCAACATTCGGGTCACGCCCGCGCTGATCGTCTCTCGTGAAGAATGTGATATCGCATTGTCCATCATTGACGCGGCGATTGAGGCCGGAGCTGACCGACTGTGATTCATACGCCGGATGCGGCTCTTATCCAGCTTCACCGGCGGCTGGGTGATGCGAAGCTGAAGCGACTTCTGGAGCAGTTCAGCATCGGTGAGTCTACATCGGCGCTGGCAGAGCTTCAACAACGGCATGGAATTACTGGATCGAAGTCAGCGGCGGAACTCTCGGCATTACTGGCAAAACAGGGTGCCGGGCTCATGACTTTACTGGACAGGGAGTATCCGGTCTGGTTGAGGGCCCTGGGGGCAGACGCACCGCCGTTTTTATATTTTCTTGGTTGCCCGCAACGGCTGCTGGCAAACTCGATCGCTATTATTGGTATGCGGCGTCCGACCGCGGCGGGGCGGATGGCGGCCCGGATCGTCGCGGAAAGCGCCGCGTCGGGGGGATGGATAATCGCCAGCGGGAATGCGCCGGGGATTGATTGTGCGGGTCATACGGCGGCGTTGTCGGTGGAGGGCGGAGCGACATTGGTTTTCCCGCCGGGCCCGCTGGATAAGTATCAGCCTTTGTTTAAGAATAACTGCCCTGACCGGGTGACTGTCGCATCGCCGTTTGTGCCTGGTTCGGAGATCGCTCCGTGGATGTTTCTGCGACGAAACACTTTGGTGGCAGGCCAGTGCCGGGCTGCTTTCGTGGCTGAGACCGGCGTACGCGGGGGCACGCTCGATACCGTCAAAAAGCTCAACAAAATGAAACGCCCCACCTTTGCCACTCTTTTGCCTTCGGATGCCGCTCATGGGAAATCTCATCAAATGCTTGCCGCAGGCGGGATTGAGTTGGTGGACGTCCTGAATACCGGCACCGAGGCGGCGGAATCTATATTGTTTGCAGCGGCAAATGCCCCGGTTACGACGGGCATAAAAACAGCTGTGCTGAACGACTTTTTTGAGATGGAGGGTCTTGCGTGAGCGAATGGTTTCGGCAGGCATTTGGCGAAGAGTACCTGGAGTTATACGCCCACCGCAACGACGAGGAAGCGGCAGGATTCTCTGAGCTTATCCTGCGGGAAACCGGAAGCAGGGCCGGCATGCGCGTGCTGGATGCCCCTTGCGGCGCTGGTCGGTATATGCGGGCTCTTGAGTCGGCCGGGCTTCGCGCGTTTGGATTTGATCTCAGCAAGCCGCTGTTGCGAAATGCTCTCGATTCCTTCACCCGGCGAGGCACTTTTGTCCGGGGTGATATGCGGGCTATCCCGTTCCGTTCTTCCAGCTTTGATCTTGTTGTGAACCTGTTCAGCAGTCTGGGTTATTTTGAGGAGGATGAGACAAACTTCGCGGTCGTTTCTGACCTTATCAAACTCTGCCGACCGGGGGGCTGGCTGGTTATTGATTTTATGAACAGCCATCACGTCCGACAGACTCTCCAGCCGGAATCTCACCGCACTTTGGCGAACGGCACTGAGGTGCACGATCGCCGCTGGATTGACGGGAATCCGCCCCGGGTATCGAAAGAAACCATCCTTCGCGCCGTGGATGGTCAGACCATTACGCTTAATGAGTCGGTACGTCTGTTTACTCCGGAGGAGTTGCTTTCAAAGATTAAAGCACTGGGGCTGGAGGTTAAGAAAACCTTTGGGGATTACGCCGGATCTGCCTTTGACGAACAGACATCGTCTCGGCTGATTATCATGGGTAAGCGCCTTTGATCCGGACCGCCCTGATAGCGGTTTTCTTTCTGATTGGGATGTTGTCGGCTTTTGCGCTTCGCCCTTCCCAGACGGAGCCGGATCGCCTGGCGTGGCTTGCTGATCCGCAGACGATTTATGTTCGCCCGGGCAATTTCGGCCTTTTCCTTTTCCGCGATGAGGAAACCAGCGATCCGGCCAATCTTTTACCTACGCAGGATGAGTACTCAAATGCCATCGCGGTGACTCTTGTTGCTGCTGATTATCACGTTTCCCTGAGCGATGAGGATTCACAGACGACGAGACCATACTTGGATCGGCTGCAGGGCTGGATGGAAAGTCTTGCATGGACGGGACAAATGCCGGTCCTGACGGTGACAGATGATTTTATGGCTGAGTATGAACGCAAGCCTGAAATTGCCGACAAGCTGACGTCGAGCATCCAAAAGCTGTCAGAACTTCGTCTGCCTCCGCCGGCAGTTGTGATAGATGTTTCGACTTGGGGTGATGACATTGCCGCGCTCATAACTCAATGGCGGCGTAAATTGCCATCCATGTTGATCGGTCTGCGCCTGACGAAAGGCACCCTGACGTTGCCACGAACAACGCGGTTCGATTTTGTTTTGTGCGATGAAGAATTGATCCCGGAGCACTACCGGGGACAAGCTGCCGCGCAGTGGGTGCAAGGCCAGGCGGGGCAAGTTCCGGTGATACTGTCTCCGATGGGTTATGATTTCTTCCGGGATGTCGTTTGGATCAGTTGTGGTGTTGCCGGTATCTGGTATCGTCCCCTCCCGTCGGAAGAAACAGCGCAGGTCGCCGCGGCTGTGCAGCTTCGGGCCTCCACCACTTTTCTGAATCGTTTTTGGAAAACCTTTTTGCCGCTGGCGACAAAGCCCGGGCATCCCACATTCCTGTTTGCCCTGGAAGAAACCGGGGCGGGATGGGCGGGTGTTCTACAGGCCTCCGCCGCCGCATTTAATTTTTCCGCACCAGCCGGACTGGCCGGAAAACTGGTCGGTCGGTCGTGGTATAATCCCGCTACGGACCAGACCATTATCCAGCCCTTGACACGGCTTCCGGCGACGGTGTCTGTTCAATCCCCAGATGCAAATCAATGGATTTATACCATTACGGCAGTGGACTCCGCAGCCGCGACCCAAACCACCATTACAGAAATTCAGCAGCTTCCACCTTGGCCTTAAGACGAATTCACAGCCACTCAAACCGTATTCGGTTAACGTGCTGCGCGCTGCAACAGCGTGTTATTTTTAAATTAGGTTTACGCTGATGCCTCCAAAGAAAAAACGAACACGTACTCACATTAACAAAACGTGGTTTCTCATCCTGGAAATGATCGGGCTGGGCCTGTCGGTTTACCTGTTTCTGGTTTCGGCCGGCTTGATTAACATTCCTTGTCCCCGCGATTCTATTTTTGCCTGCACGGGGATTGTTCGTGGCAACTTTGGCAGCGTTGGGCCTTTCAGCATAGCGGCGATGGGGGCGGTTTATTACGTGGCCCATCTGATGCTGACGGTGGGACTGCGAGAGCGCAGCGCGCAGTTGTTTAAAGGACTCCTGGTTTTTGGCGGAATCATATTTGTGGCCTGGCTGCGATCCCTGGAAATCATCCATATTCGTGAAATCTGCCTTTGGTGCTGGGGTGTGGCCGTTGTCACTTTAATGCATGCCTGTGTTACCTATACCATTATGGCTCCTCCTCTGCCGAAGCTTCGCCCTGGCGGAATTGTCGGGGCTGTTTTTGGTGGATTTATCGTCCTGATCGGGCTGGTTTCTCTGTTGGAACTTACCCTCAGCCCGGGCAAGAAAATGGAAGAACTTAACCAGCGGCTGAAAGGGACTTATACCGCATCGTCTGAAGATGAGGATGATGACAGGGAGGCCCCTCCCGTCGCTACTCCGGCTGCCGAGGAACCGAAAGAAACACCCCGCCCCACTCCACGGCCAACGCCGACTCCTCGTCCGTCGCCGACACCGGCTCCGCAGTCGTCAGGGCCAGTTGTGGAAGTGGCTCCTTCGCCGACGCCGGCTCCAACCCCTACGCCAACGCCCACTCCGACCCCGACACCAACCCCGGCTGTCACCTTCGATCCGGAGCCGCAGATTGAACCTTCGGAAGACGTCAGCATTTTGCGCCGCCGAGGATGGCGTCATGCGGGCAGTGGTGAATCAGTAGTCAAGGCGGTCAAGATTCAGCCACCTGTGCTGATGCTTGCGTATGATCCGCAGTGTTCTGACTGCCACCGCCTGATCCGAAATACCCTCGATCGCGATGTCATGAACAGCCTGCGTGTTACGCGTATCGCCGTTCAGGAGCAAATGCTCACGGGCCAGGTAAACGCTATGGTTACGGAAATCCCCACCTTGATTTTATTTGGTGAAGACGGTTCTATCCTTTTGAAACATGTGGGTAGTCGCATCACCGCAGAAGAACTTGCGGCACGCATCAATGGGGCACTGCAATAATATGGCAAAACGATACTGGCTGATGAAAAGCGAAGCCGACTGCTTTTCTATCGACGACCTTCTTGCGGCCGAGGACCAGACAACTTTCTGGGATGGCATTCGGAATTACGAGGCGCGCAATATGCTTCGCGACCAGGTGAAAAAGGGTGATCTTGTGCTTTATTATCACTCTAACGCGAAACCACCGGGCGTGGCCGGAATTGCTGAGGTTGTGCGGGAGGGTTATCCGGACTTTACTGCGTTTGATCCTGATCATGACCACTACGACCCAAAGAGCAAAGAAGACAGCCCGACATGGTACATAGTGGATTTGAAGGCCGTGGAAAAGTTCCCGCATTTTGTTGGACTTCCGGAACTGCGAGAAAAGCCGGAGCTGAGTGAGATGGTGCTTTTTAAGCGCAATCGCCTCTCCGTCACGCCGGTGGACAAAATGGAATTTGAGGTCATCAAAAAGATGGGCCGCAAAAAGTAACCGTTACTCGCCCGTCACATGGACCACGATCTTTCGTGTGTGGGGCCATGTTCGATGTTCGACCAGGTAGATTCCCTGCCACGTCCCCAGCACCATCCGTCCACCAGTTACGGGGATGGATTCATTGGTGCTGCTGAGGATTGTACGAAGGTGGGCGGCCATGTCGTCCGGCCCTTCCGTGTTATGTACATAGCCGGGATCGCCGTCAGGGGCCATGCGCTCCAGCCAGGAAAGGATATCTGTCTGGACGGTCGGGTCGGCGTTTTCCTGGATGGTTAAACTGGCTGATGTGTGGCAGCAGAAGACTACGCACAGGCCGGTCTCGATGCCCGACTCGCGCACCGCATCGACCACTGCATCGGTAATTTCCAGCATGGCGCGCCCATTGGTGCGAATGTGCAGTTTTTTCTGATACTGCTTCACATCGCCCTTAGCTGGCAGGAGCCAGAGAGGATTTCAATTCCGCCGCTTCCGGCTTAAAAGCAATGCCCAGGCCCGGCGTATCGGACAAGTGGAGGGTACCGTCTGGATCTGTCACCAGGCCCGTAAAGGGATCATTACTGACCAGCAGATTCCCATCCAGATCGAGGTTGTCGCAATGAGGCGCCAGGTGGGCGGCAGCTGCAATGGCGCAGCCGCTTTCAAGCATGCAGCCCAGCATCACCTGAAAGCCAAAGGCCCGTGCGGTAGCCACCATACGGCGAGCTTCTACGAGGCCGCCAGATTTCATGAGCTTGATATTGATGCCATCCACGGCGCCGGCCAGCTTAGGAAGGTCGGCGTTCACAATGGAGTCTTCGTCCACAAAAATGGGCAGCGGCGCTTCCTTATGTAGCTCTCGAAGGGCTTCATAACTTCCCTTCTCCAAGGGTTGCTCAACATATTCGACACCCAGATCCGCCAAGGCGCGAACGGCACGGCGTGCTTCATCAAGGGTCCAGCCACAATTGGCGTCCACCCGTAAGATCTTGTCACCAACAGCCTTGCGAATTTCCTGCATTACATTAATATCAAAGTCGATTTCGCGGCCCAGTTTGATTTTCAGAATCGCATAATCCCGGGCTTCGTCTACCTTGCGGAGCATCTCTTCAGTCGTATCAATTCCGATGGTGAATGATGTCACCAGTTTGCGGTCGGGTGCCCGCCCGAAAAGCTTGTAAAGTGGCACGCCCAGCTTTTTGGCGAGGCGGTCATGCAGCGCGATATCAACCGCGGCCTTGGCGGACTGATTTCCCGGCACGGCTTCGTTGATCCGGTCCATGACATCTTCGAGGTAATCCAGATCAGACACTTCAATAGAACCGATTTTCTCCAGCGCCGCCAGGACGGTTTCGGTGTCCTCTTGATAGAACTTGATCGGAGTTGCTTCTCCCAAGCCGCCGTCGATTTCCACCAGCACAATTTCACTTGTGGTGCGAGTGCTGCGGCTGATGCCAAAAGGGTTCTTCAACTTAAGCTGAAAGGGGATTGCGTTAATCTGCATGGTGGCTCTTTCCGTGGTGTGAAACAATAATCAGGGTAATTCTATTAATCCGCATACGTTTGCATCGTCAGGTAAATTTTGCAATCAAAGGATCACAATTCAACGCGGTCAGCTTTCATCCTGTATATGCTCAGGACAAACCCGTCTTCCATCTGCTCCCCTACTTCCAGCTCGCCGAAGACTTTCATTGGCATATCGACGTTAAACTCGGCGTTTTTGCCGCCGGTCATGGTGACATCCACCCATTCATTCATGGCCTGCATGTCACCGAAGCAGCATTGAGGCTGGGTCTTCACCAGGACAAATGAGCGCACAGAGCCATCGTCTGCCACTTCCATGGGAACCATCCAGCCTTCCACAACTGTCCGCTGACCATTGAGCGCCTGCACCAAAGCGGGGATCTGATCCTTCTTGCGGCGCTCTTCCACGTCCTCCGGCTTTTCCCCTTCATTGGGGATGGGCTCCTCATAGGGAAAACCTGCCAGGGTATCAAACGAAACCGGGAGATACTCGCCGGGAGCGGCGGCGGGCGGTGCCTGGGCTACGGGCGCCGGGGCGCTTTGCTCTTCCTCAACCGCCGCAGGTGGCTCTGGACTTACTGGCTCAGGCGCAGGGGATGCGGCCGGGGATTGTTCGGCAGGAATCGCCGCCAGGTTCAGCAAAAGCTCTTCGTCAGACGCCGCTTCATCAATGGAGACAAGCTCCGGAACAATCTCAACTTCAGCGTCAGCTTCGGCTTCTGGATCGGCGGGTTCTTCTTTGTCCGACGGCAGAGGGTCATGAAAACTGATTCCCTGGACTTCCACAGTTTCCAGTGTGGCCTGGTTAACGGCCTTCGGCTCTGGCGAGCAGGCCGCGAGAAAAATTGCTCCGGCGCAAAACGCACTGACCTTTAATAAGAAAAGCTTCATTCCTGCAATACACCCCGGTTTGATGCTGATATCAACACCCCTTCAGGCTTTTTAATGGTTACCTTCCGGGAACGGAGACTTTACATTTTCAAACTTCACCCCTCTCAGGGTGACGCTTTTAATAGTTACATCAAAGCGCTTTAGATTTTTCAGTTTGTCGTCTTTCACGACAAATTCCGAGGAGTCGCCCACCTTTTCCCCGGTGAGAGGATTTTCGACAGCCGCCAGTTTAAGAGGGACTGTTGACTTTGCATCCTTGCCAGAAAGAACCAATTCGATCTCAGGCTGAATTATGCGAATCGCTTTTTCTGCTTCTGCATCCAGCACATAAGCTGTTAGCTGACCCTCTTTGTTATCAAGCAACAGCTCCACATGTGCCGCTTCATCTCCGAGAACGACCAGCGTGCCACCATGGGGTGCCGTATGATGATGGTGGTGATGACCGTGATTATGCCCATGGCTGTGATTATGACCATGCCCGTGATCATGGGCGACGGCTATGGCTGGAGATATCGCCAGGGAGGCAGCAATAAAAAGAAACGCAGACTTACTCAGAAGCATGAGATAAAAAGACCTTTCGACGGTTTTGCAATCCGACAACGGTGATTGCCTGAGAGTTTCCCATTTTTGGGAATCCACTCTCAATTGGCTGATTCCCTGTCTCGTATCGGCTAAATCGCCTATAATCTAAACCCTTGACCACGCTTCCTGCAGCGAGTCAATTCGCCGCAATCCACGAAAGGAAGGCCTTACCTTTGACAACGGAACCCGATAAAAACACAGCAAATTCGCCAGCGCCGAAACGCGATGGCGGTGGAGCACCGCCATGGGCCTGGGTGCCGTCCCTCTATATTGCTGAAGGGCTTCCCTACGTACTCGTCATGGTGGTTTCGACCATCATGTACACCCGCCTGGGAGCGTCCCTGTCTCAGATCGGCTTCTGGACCAGCCTCCTCGGTTTCGCATGGGTGCTGAAACCTCTTTGGGGTCCGCTGGTTGACCTTTACTGGACCAAGCGCCGCTGGACCGTCCTCATGCAAATCCTTATGGGGATCCTGCTGGGCATCGTCGCCTTTACCTTGCAGGGGCCTCTCTGGTGGTCGGGCAGTCTACTTGCCCTTGCCATTGTTGCTCTTTTAAGCGCCACCCATGATATCGCCGCCGACGGCTTCTATATGGATGCTCTTAACGAGCGCCAGCAGGCGTTTTATGTGGGTATTCGCTCAACCTTCTATCGTATCTCCATGATTTTCGGTCAGGGTGTGTTGCTGATAATCGCCGGCATGATCGAGGAACGAACCGGCCCTGACCCTGTTCAATTGATCGTTCAGGGATCTGAGGCTACAGTGGATCATGTAGCCCCGGCTCCTGCTGTATCAGATAACGATTTCGTCCGATTTGAGCCGGCCTATGCCACATTGAGCCCTGGCGAAACCACCACGGTGACCGTCGCCCTTACCCAGGCCCCTGAAGGCGACCAGACCGTTACTCTGCGCCGCGAGGCCTCCTCGTTCTGGGCTCAGCTTTTCCCCATTGGTCTCGAACAGCAGATCAGCCTCAGCAAAGATACTGAAGTGGTCACCTTTAACGCGGAAAACTGGAACGTGCCTCAGCCGATCGTTTTCAGCGCTGATGAGAACCTGAAGGGGACCGTGCAGGCTCCCTTCCTGGCGGCATCGGGAAATCTTCCGCTGACATGGGGAATCTGCTTTGGCGGCATCGGCGCGTTGCTTTTGGGAATTGGCGTCTTCCATTTAGTGACACTGCCTCGCCCAGCGGCTGACTTTAATGTCGCCCCGACGACACCTTTTCATATCGCTGCCATGGTTATGGCCCTAGTGGTGGCTATTCCCATCGGGCTTTACTGGCTGACCTTCACTGGAATTTCTTTTGTACTGCGCTGGCTGTCCCAGTTACGCTGGGGACAGGAGCTTCCCTTTGCGGATGCTCTGCTGTCTTTCATCACTATTGCCATAATTGTCGGCATCGTCACCGCGCTTTTGCGGGTTCGGTCCGTCCGGTCAGAGGTCGGCGGCCTGTTCTCGTCCGCTGCCCGTATTAGTAATGTACCCTTCGACGAAGTCTTCCGGTCGTTCTTTGCAAAGCCCGGCATCGTCCCTATGCTCACTTTCCTTCTGGTTTACCGGCTTGGAGAAGCCATGCTCGTAAAAATGTCAGGTCCATTCCTGGTTATGCCCGTATCAGAAGGAGGCATCGGGCTAAGCTCTCAGCAGTA
>CAYUGQ010000021.1:16965-28234 GCA_964444305.1 uncultured Candidatus Sumerlaeota bacterium | reverse complement strand
AGTGCTTAATGGGCTCGGGAATGATATAATCAGGCTCACCCGTAAAGTGCCGTAGCAACACCGGGCGCGAGGCCGGTGTCATCCGGTGGCGCTGATCCTGGCTGTCGCCGGCATGGCTAAGCACTTTATGGAAAACATAATGAGCATGAAACTTAGCCCGCGCCAGTTTTGATAAAGTAGAGAGATTCAGGCTTTCACCCATTAGACTGTTGGCGCCGGGATTCAGGACCAGACCCAGGGCGGCTTCATCGGACAGGGTATCGCGTGTCAGGCCGAGAACTTCCCGCACTGCCCCGGCCACATTCTGCTCGTTGCGGTGGCCAAAATCTGCCAGCACGCTGAACTTTCCGTGCAGACGCTCGTCAAACTCCGCCGTAAACCGCTTCGCATTTTCGGTATCAATCACATCGCAGTTCAACTGCTGGAAAATCTGGAACTCCGGCGTTTCTTCGAGAGGAATGGGCTCGTTCAGCAGCGTTTCAAACTCCGGCTCTGCCCGCAGGAGTTCGGCCACCATCTGACCCACAATGGCGCGCTGCTCCGCCGGGGTATCATACTGGCCGCAAAGCCGTGCATAACGCAGCAGCGTGACCACGCTGATGGTATGATAAAGATACGCATGGGTGGCCAGGGGCAGACAATAGCGCCCCACTTCCTGGGCCCGCTTCTGAATGTCGCGTTGTGCCCGCTTCGTATCATAGCGCCCCTTGAACCGTGCGTAATAAAAGTCTGCCACCACAGGTTTCAAGGTTTCCGTGACGTCGGCATAAGCCTTCATCTGCCTCTCGACGCAAGCCATAAACAGCGCCCGGCCATCCGACGACAGCCCGTCAGGCACATGAAAATTTTCGGCCTTCACCGAGACATAACGCTGGCTCACCTGCTCCGAGTTATAAAACGGGTGAGAATGCAGAAAACTCCAGATAAAATGCCGCGACACGCGATCCATAGAAAACTGCGCGTGGGCGTGCTGCAGCGTGGTATGGTGTCCGGCTTTAAACAGCGACTGCGCCAGGGCATACTTGCGCTGCCGCTTAAGCTCCAGCGCCCCCGCTTCCGCATCGGGAGGACCAGACACATCTTCTGGCGTAACAATCCCTTTGGAGGAATAGCACGTGCGAGCCGTCGCCACGAAATTATCGTAAGCGTGGCTGAAAAGATTTACAAGGCGGATATCTGGGCCGGTCATTCTACGGGGGTTTCTAGCAACAATTTGGCACTCAACTTCTTTGGTCTGACACACAATGATTCAGGCGAAATAAAAATTTAGGCGCCACCAAAAAAATAATCTTTAACCATCTGCCATTAACTCCGCTAAAAAATCACTACTTCCCTGGCGACACCCGCACAATCACTCCTTCGCCTGAACGCAACTGCACGACGTTTCCGTTGATAACCGGCAGGCATTCGTCCACATGAGTGGTAAACACACATCTCGGATTGCTTGCCGGCAGGGGGTATGTCTGTTGCTCATCCGAGAAGTTAATGACGATAATGAAATGCTCGTCATTAAAATGCCGACCAAAAGCCGCGATGGGTTCCTGGCAGGGCAGATTCTGGTGATCCCCCACCTGCAAAGCCACGTGTTTGCGCCGAAAATCCAATAGACGCCTCACCATATTCAGCATGGAGCGCGGATCTTCCTTTTGGTGCTCCACGTTGGCGTCGGTGTTATCGCCCAGGGGCAGCCACGGCTTATCCGCTTTGGTGAAACCAGCGTTTGGGTTCCCGTTCCACGGCATGGGCGTACGCTGAGGATCCCGTCCGTGACCTTTGCCGGGCTCATTGATCTCAAACGGATCCCGCACCTGGTCCGGAGCAATTTCCACGTCCTTCATCCCCAGCTCATCACCATAGTACATGGTGGGGGTTCCGCGCAGGGTCAGAAGAAGCAGTTGCGCTCCCCGGAGCTGATGAGGCTTAACCCGAGAAGCCACCCGGGGCTGATCATGGTTCCCCAGCACCCAGTTCGGCCAAGCCCCTTCCGGCAGGTGAGATTCATAATAATCCACCGCCTTCATAATCTCATGACTGTTCCAGGGCAGAAGGGCCAACTGAAAATTATAAGGCATGTTTGTGCCGTTGGCGTCCGGTCCGTAATACGCCACCAGCCGCTCCACAGGCAGATAAATCTCCCCGATAAACAGCCGGTCCCCCTCGTAGGAATCGATCACCGCCCGCATCCCCTGCACAATGTCATGCACCTCCGGACGGTCGGTCGTATATAGAGGATCCAGGGAATTAACAGTCGGCTGCCGGTCAGAATTATAAGATGGATTCTTCGGATTATCCCGGAACTTGTCATCCTTAATCAGGTGCCAGATCACATCCACGCGAAACCCGTCCACTCCCCTGTCCAGCCAGAAACGGAGAACCCCCTCCCAGGCTTTACACACTTCCGGATTACGCCAGTTCAGATCGGGCTGCTCCTTCAAGAAAGCATGATAATAATACTGGCCCGTCTTTTCATCAAACTCCCAGGCCGAACCGCCAAACTCGCTGAGCCAGTTTGTAGGCGGACCACCATCAGGCGCAGGGTCGTGCCAGATATACCAGTCACGCTTCGGATTATCCCGCGACGTCCTGGACTCTTTAAACCACTCATGCTGATCCGACGTATGATTGGGAACAGCATCCATAATCAGTCGCATATCTCTGCGGTGGATTTCCTCGATCAGGTTATCGAAGTCTTTCATCGTACCAAAAATGGGATCAATGGCCCTATAATCAGCCACGTCATAACCAAAATCTTTCATGGGCGACAGGTAAATTGGCGATAGCCAGATGGCGTCTGCGCCCAGCCATTTTATGTAATCGAGTTTGCTGACTATGCCTTGCAAATCGCCGATGCCGTCGCCGTTTCGGTCATGAAACGAGCGAGGATAAATCTGATAAATAACACCCTTTTCCCACCAGTGAAACTCGTCAGGGTGAGATCGGGCCGCACGAATCGCCGCGCGTGGTGTTTCCAACTGTGTCATTAATAAACCCTCCAGGCACAAACCCCAAAGCAATATTTGAACCGGGAAAAACCAGGCCCGGAAGTGTAGTGGCTGAAAGGCCAATCTTCCACGCGAATCCGGCATGAAAGTTGTACTTCCTAACAAACAAATCCAGTTTTATCTGGAGCAGCGCATACTAACATTAAGGTCATCCCGTTGATCACTCCACAAATAGGGCCGCATCTGACGGCCGAAGGCGTTTATTTTTGCGTCTGGGCACCTGAGCGAAAACAGGTAGACCTCCGTATGACCTCCCCTCAAGAAGCGCTGTTTCCTATGCAAAAGCGCGGAGAATACTGGGAAGCAACCATCCCCGGGGTAGGGGCTGGTACCCGCTATTATTATCGTCTTGACGGCACCGACGACTACCCCGATCCGGCGTCGCCCTTGCAACCTGAAGGCGTTCACGGCCCATCACAGGTGGTTGACCCGCACTTTGACTGGACCGATTCCAGTTGGCGCGGCATTGAGCTTCATCAACATATTATTTACGAACTCCATGTGGGCACTTATACCTCTGAAGGCACCTTCGAGGCCATCATCCCTCACCTGGAAAATCTGAAAGAGGTGGGAATTACCGCTATTGAACTGATGCCCGTCGGTCAATTCCCCGGCACACGCAACTGGGGTTATGACGGTGTCTATCCGTTTGCCCCCCAGTTCAGCTATGGCGGCACAGTCGGCCTGAAAAAGCTGGTGGATGCCGCCCATAATCTTGGTCTCGCCATGATCCTGGATGTGATTTATAATCACCTGGGCCCCGAAGGAAATTACTTCAGCCGCTTCGGTCCTTATTTCACTGACATCTATAAAACCCCCTGGGGCGATGCCATCAACTTTGACGGACCCTACAGCCGGGCCGTGCGAGATTACTTTTTGACCAATGCAGAATACTGGATCCGCGAGTTCCACATCGACGGCCTCCGTCTTGATGCCACCCATGAAATGCACGATTCTTCGCCGGTTCATATTTTGACGGAAACTCAAAAGCGCATTAACCGGCTCGGCAATGAACTGAACCGCCACATCCATATCATTGCTGAAACTGACGCCAACGACATCAGATACCTGACGCCTCCGGAGCAGGGCGGGTATGGTCTGAACAGCCAGTGGCTGGACGATTTTCACCATTCGATTTATACCCAACTGGGGGACACCAACAGTGCACGGTATAACCCGGACTACACCGGCTTTCACTGGGTTCACCGGACGTTTGCCCAGGGGTTCGTGTACACGGGTCAGTATTGCCCCAGTCGCAAACGAAACCATGGTATCTCCTCCCGGGACATCCCGCCGGAGCGGTTTGTGGTTTTTATGCAGAACCATGACCAGGTGGGCAACAAACCCGCCGGGACTCGTCTGCCAGCCGAAACCTCATTTGAGGCTGTCAAAATGACTGCGGCCGCCACCATACTTTCACCTTATCTGCCCATGATTTTCATGGGTGAAGAATACCTCGAAACCCGACCATTTCAGTTTTTTGCTGATCACTCTGACCCGCAGCTTCTGGAGGCTGTTCGCGAAGGGCGACGCCGCGATTTCATGATGGAAAACGACACGAGCGATTTCCCCGATCCGTTCGCTCTCGACACATTTACTCAGTGCATCGTTGATCATCAACGGGTGAAAAATAGACAAAACGCCACCGCTTGGCTTTATTACAAAGAGCTTTTTCACCTGCGCCGCACTTTGCCGGCTATCTGTCCCGTCCAGCGCGAACAAATGCGAGTTCACACCTTTGGCAACCAGAATTGCCTTCTCGTCCGTCGAGAAGAACTGGAGGGCGCCACGCTGCTGATCCTGAGCTTCGCAGACCAGCCTCAGCAATTGACAATCCCGCCAGATCTGCTGCACTGGCCCTGCCATGATCGTAAGGATTATCCCCCCCCTCAGGTCGACCAGCCCTGGCGTCTGGCTCTGGACAGCGCCGATGTTAAATGGCACGGTCCGGGTCGGACAGCTCCCGACCTTCTCTCCCTGGATCAATCACAGGTAACGATCAATGCGGCAACGGCGCACTTATACGTTATCCACGCCGAGTGAAATGCACAGCCTGATCTCTCGTCAGTCGATATATTCTTCGAAGCCCGGCATCTCGGGGACGATGTCGTATTTCTGCTGGATCAACTCGGCCAGAGCCATACGGGAATGGTTTTCCCCGTGGGTCAGGACCACGCGGGGGCGGCAATCCACCATCGCACCCAGCCAGTTCATAAGGCCTGCCTGGTCCGCATGAGCGCTGAAGCCGCCCATTGAATGGACACTTGCGCCGACCTTAACCCGTTTTCCAAAAATAGAAACTTCTTCCGGCGGACCATCCACCAGGCGACGCCCCAAGGAACCATCGGCCTGGAAACCCACCACAAGCACCGCTGTTTTTTCATTGGGCAGGTTCCACTTAAGATGATGGAGAATCCGTCCGGCGTTCATCATGCCTGAGCCGGCCATGATCATGCAGGGACCTTCGAGCTCGTTCAGCGCCATGCTTTCCTTGGCAGAAACAACCATTGTCAGCGAACTGAGATCATCCTCAATGGGATATTCCTGCGTCATTTCGCGCACTTCTTCATCCATGAGCTTGCGATATTTCGCAAAAATCGCTGTGGCCTTGACTGCCATCGGGCTGTCGAGATAAACGGGGAACTTCGGGATATCTCCCCGGCGGAACATGCGTGCGAGCAGATACAGCATCAACTGCGCGCGCCCGACGGCAAACGTGGGTACGAGCATTTTTCCACCCCGCGCCACCACCTCTTTTACCACGCCTTCAAATTCCGCAATGGTGGCGTCCAGCGGGCGATGAAGCCTGTTGCCATAAGTGGATTCCAGAAAAACCAGGTTTGCACAATCAAATGGTTCCGGATCACGCAGAATCGGGGCGTCTACCGGGCCTACATCCCCTGAGAAAACGACCCGCCGTGGCATTTCCCCTGTTTCTCTAATCAGCAATTCAATGGAAGTGCTGCCCAACAAATGCCCCGCCACATGGAAGCGCGCGGTGATGCCATCAATCACCGGGGTGTCCTTAGAGTAATCCACATCGCGCATCATGGCGTAGACGCTGCTCACGTCCTCATCATCATAAATAGGCTCAACAGGCGGCAAACCCTGTTTTTTCCGCTTCCGGTTCCAGCGCTCGGCGTCATAGCCCTGGATTTTTGCCGCATCCCGAAGGATCAGTTCCGCCAGATCAATCGTGGCAGGGGTGGCGTAAATTGGTCCTTCCCACCCCGCTTTGGCCAACAAGGGCAAGCGGCCCACATGATCCAAGTGAGCATGAGTCAGCAATACGGCCTTTAACTTCGATAGATCAAGGGAGCTGGGCAGTCGGTTGCGAGCCTCCACCATCCGTCCGCCTTGAAACATGCCAAAATCCACCAGCAGGTTTCCATTTTCTGTCTGCACTTCATAGGCAGACCCGGTGACCTCTCCTGCGGCACCGTACACTCGAACTCTCATTAAATCTCTCCCAGCATTTTCCTGATGTAATACGCAAAAAAAAAGCGACCTGCCTTATAACGTGCAGGTCGCTTTGCCAGGATTACAAGTTTTGTCTGACTTCGAGAAGAACAGGAGATTCCAGGTTGCCTCCGCTCACAAACTGGTAGACGAGGGTGCCTTCCAGACGATTCAGGGGCTCGGCTGCATTTGACTCCGGCTTGGCTTCCCAGGTCAGTGTCACCGGACCTTCGTAAACCCGGGTGCCGCCAGCATCAACAGCGTTCCCTGCCACCTTGGCAGGCGTCACGATATAGCCGTCGGTTACTGCCGGATAAAAATAAGGAGCGTGGCCATTGGCATTGGTGGCTGGAGTGCCCGCTACAACCTGTTTTCCTTCCGGCGGGGTAATGGTCAGTTCATATTTAGTCGTGCTGCCATCCACCGTGGTGTTCAATTTGGCTGTGGCCGGAAGCTCGCCTACCGTTTGCGGGATCTGTTTCCGGTACTTATCAAAAATTTCTTTGTTAGCTGGTTGCGGATCACCTGTGGGCAAAGTCAGCGTCAGGTCTTTCCGGTTGGGAATGCAGCGGTCGCTGCACATCAGCCAGCGGCTGCTGGCGTTGATTTCCACCGGTCCTTCATCCGGGACCGTCGCCAGGTTCACTTCCGCCAGAAGCATCGTCTCACCGTCATATCCATAGCTCACCAGCGGATCAGGAGCGCCCGGGGATTCAAAGGTCAGCGGAGCAGGATACATCGTCTCCCCCACACTGGCCCCCTGGGGGAGCTTCCAGTTGACAGATGTGGCAAAGCCGCTCTCACCCGGATTCGTATAATAGATATGCCAATCAGGCTGCATTTTGTAAAGAATGCCTACGGTAAAGGTCGTTCCCGCCCGAACCGCCGTTGTGTCAGCGAGGATGGTCGCCTGTACCAGCGAATCTTTATCCACCGCCCCACCCGGCTGGGCCAGGGCTAACCCGCCTGACATTAACACTCCACCTGCAGCAAACGCAGCCGCTAAAGCTGTCGATCGATTAACAAACACAGAAAACCACCTTCGATGAAAAAATTGTCAGCGCCATTTTACAAGCAAACAGCCGGCCACAATTATAATAAGACACAAAAAACAGCGGGCGGTTTCCCTCGACCCCTCAGCAAAATCATCCGTATCCAAACCAGAAAAGCTTGAAAGAACAACAAAGCTCAAACATGGTCTGATAAATTTATAATAAATACACCTGATCCAAAGGTATCGAAAGCCATGACCACACTAGCTGCGCCCAGCGCTGCCACTCGCATCAAAACCAGCCGCCGGCCTGATGTTATGCCGTTAGTTTATTACTATAATGCCAACATCATTACGATGAATCCCCTCGCCTCCCGGGCACCTCACATGTTGGTTTGTGGCGACAGAATCCTTCATTGCGATGAATCCCGTGCTCCCTTCGGGCTGGACTACCGCGATGCCGACTTCGGACGGGTGCGCGAATCCATGGCCGGCCATGTTAAGTTTGTAAACCTCGGTGGCCGCACGGTTCTCCCCGGTATCTGCGATGCTCACGCCCACTTTATCCAATGGGGCCGCATCCTGGCTCATGCCAACCTTAACGATACAAAATCAGAAGAAGAGTGCATCGAGCGCCTGAAAGAACACGCAGGCAACACCCCCGCCGGCGAATGGATCTTTGGCCGCGGGTGGGCCCACAACCTGTGGGACGTCGAAAAGCTGCCCAGCCGCGACAGCCTTGATGCCGCTTTCCCTGATAATCCTGTCTATCTCACCAGCAAATGCGGACACCTTACCTGGGTGAACAGCGCTGCCCTGGCCGCAGGCGAAGTCACCGACTCCACCCCGGATCCCAGCGGCGGCGAACTGGAGAGGAAAAATGGCCGTCTCACAGGTATCCTAAAGGAAGAAGCCAACGAGCTGGTCTATCGCGCTGTGGGCGAAATCACCTCGGCCCAGTGGTATGCCGGCCTCGAGCGCGCTCAGGAAGTGGCTCATTCGCAGGGCATCACCGCCATGCACACGCCTGAGAGCCTCGACACCTGGGAATTCATCCAGAAAGCCCACAGCGAAGAACTTCTTTCCATGCGCGTCAATTTCTGGATTCCTGTATCGGCCCTGGATCACCTGACGGAATCACGCATGCGCGATGGCCTCGGCGATGATCGTCTCCGCATTGGTGCCGTAAAAGTATTTATGGACGGCAGTCTCGGCGGCCGCACCGCCCTTATGTATGATCCCTACGAGGGCGAGCCGGACAACATCGGTATTGAGATTACCGACGCAGAAACCATCATCCGCTGGACCCTGCAAGCCAACCGGGCTGGTCTCAGCATGGCCGTTCACGCCATTGGCGACCTGGCCGTGGGCAACCTCATCACCGCCTACGAAAAAGCCGCGGAAGAGCTCGGCACGGACGGTGACACCCGCACAAACCCTGTTCTGCGCAACCGCATCGAGCACCTGCAGGTTTATGCCGAGCGAGATATTGAACGCCTGAAGAAGCTGCGCCCCATCGCCAGCATCCAGCCGATCCACCTTTGCGCCGACATGAAACCTGCCGATGCTTACTGGGGCGATCGGTCAAGATATGCTTACGCATGCCGCTCGGTTGCCGATATGGGAAGCCTGCTGGTCTTTGGATCTGACGTCCCGGTCGAACCCTGCAACCCCTTCTACGGAATGTATGCCGCCATCACCCGCAACAGCCTGGAAGGCAAGCCCGGCAACGGCTGGTACCCTGAGGAGTGCATCTCCCTTCAGGAAACGCTGGAAGCCTACACTATCAATTGCGCCATCTCATCCGGCCAGCAGGACGTACTCGGAAGCCTCGAATCCGGCAAATACGCCGATTTCATTATTCTTCAGGAAGATCCCTTCGAGCTGTCCCACGACGACCTGCGCGAAACAAAGCCCCTCGCCACAATCAGCGGCGGAAAAACCCTCTACAACACTGGAGAAGTGGAAGAGCTGGCTTGATCCTGAACTCGTTCTGCAAAATCGGCTGCGCCGTCATGTTTTTCATGGCGGCGCAGTGCGCCTGGTCTTCTCCCGAAACCAGCAGCCCGCCACCAATAATTCCCATCGGTGCCGGTCTGGAACTGCCAGACCGGATACCCGTGGGCTCTGCAGACCGTGATCCCGAAACAAGCCGCGCCATTACCATTCTCCTGCAACGTCTCGCTGATACCCAGGCCAGCCTGCCGTCTCTGCATGGCACGGGCCATTTCGTGGGCGCATCGAAATCCTTTGACGATGAAACATCCCACATTGCCGTGGCCGTGACTCTCAATTTTGTCCGCCCCGACAAACTGTCCGTCCGCACCCGCAGTGAAACGGGCCTTCACGATGTCTTATTTACCGCCGACGGACAACAGGTGAAAATGCATTGGTCGGAGCCAGCCACCTCCGGCTCCCAGCCTTACCAGCTCATAATGCCTCAACCGCCAGATCTGGTATCCTTTACAGCCCACCACCACACCGGCGAGCTATATGCAGAGCCCGCCGAAGTGCTGCAAATTACCGTCCTGCCCCAGCTTTTTCTGGGCACCGACCCCATTCATCTGCTTACGACTTCTATCACGGACTATGTCTACGAGGGCACAGAAGAAATCGGCGGAAATCTCTGCCATCGCATCCGCCTGCGCCAGTCATCTCCTCAGGCCGTGGTAAACCTCTGGATAGATTCGGAAACTTTCCTGATCCGCCGCACCTCGTTGATCACCAGCTATGATGAGGATTACAACCTGCTCGACAGCTTCGACGAAGGAACTGTGGCAGAAATGAAGATCATGCAGTGGGATACCATCACCACTGACCCTGCTGCCATTGATCATGCCACCTTCCAATGGGATCCGCCCGCTGATGCCCTGCCCTATGTCCGCCCCGCATCAGAATCCTGGATACCCACACCCGCAAAACCCTCCCTGTGGGAAGCCCTCGTCAGCAGCGCCGCCAACACAACCGATGCCCCCACCACTTTCTCCCTGACCAAAACGCAGGGCACGGCAAACCTTACGCTGGAAAAAGTGGTCCTGCTGGACGAAAAACCCGTCGAAATCGAGAGCGCTCGTCTCCCCGGTGATTCAGCAGATTTCGTGGCCGCAATTATGCCTGATGGCACCGTAAGCCTGATGGATCATAACGGCGCCATCAAAAGCCAGGTCTCTCTCGGCCTCAGCCCTCTCGCTTTCGATATCCTCACCACCTCCACCAGAGAAGTGCTTTATTTTCTGGCCATGGACAATTCCCGTGAAAACCTCACGGCTATAAACCTTGACGGTTCTACCGCCTGGAATTACTCATATCCCTACGCCAGCATCCTGGGTTTTGAAGCCGGACGTCGGGACCCCGTAGTTTTTCTTAACCTGGATAACACCATCGGTCTCCGCAAACTGGATCATACCGGCAAAGTTATCTTCGGTGCCCGATCCGTACTCCCGGCAAACAATTTCTGGGACCTCGGCCCCGAAGCCGGAATGCTGGTAGCCTATCACCGCTTTGGTCGTCACCTTTTTGATAGAGACATCAAACATCGGAAATCCGCCGGCAATGTCTACTTCCTCGAATGGGACCCCAGCCATCCTGATGCCCCCCTGGTGGGGATCGCCTCTAACACAGACGGCGACGTACTGGTCCAGCGGCGCACAAAAGATGACGACGTGATCTGGACGACCAGCGTCGTACCAAAAGAACCCAGTATCAAAGGCGGCGCCGTGGTTCGCATGAACTGGCCGGTCTCGCCCTCCGCCCCTCATTCCCTGCTGGCATTTACGTCCGCCGGCCATATCGTTCTTCTGGACCCCAGCGGCAATGT